>NZ_JBEXUP010000075.1:0-42987 GCF_040614375.1 Nonomuraea sp. NPDC005983 | reverse complement strand
CGGCGGGCGGCGGGGCCGCGGCGACCCCGGCGAGCCTGGCCGCGGCTTCGCGAAGGGCGCGCACCTCCGACACGCAGGACGCGCACCACGCCAGGCGCCTCTCGAACAGCGCCCTGTCGGCCGCCGGGAGCGCGTGCACGGCGTAGGCGCCCGAGAGGGTGTGGGGTCCGTCCTCGTCCATCGCTCCACTCCCGTGCCGTCACGCCCGCATGCCGCCCATGTCTGTACTTCGCCTCCTTGGGCATGTCGGATGGCAGGGAGACTCGCTCTTTTCCGAACGTGAGCCGATCTCAACGGAGGGCGCGGCCATGAGTTGTGTGATCGCGGGCGGCGGCCCGGCGGGCGCGGTCCTCGCCCTGTTGCTGGCCAGGGCCGGCGTCGAGGTGACGCTGCTGGAGAAGCACGCCGACTTCCTGCGCGACTTCAGGGGCGACACGATCCACCCGTCCACCCTGCAGGTGCTCGACGAGATCGGCCTGGTCGAGGAGTTCCTGCAGCTGCCCCACCGCAAGGCGCACGGGTTTCGCATCGTGACCGACGACGGCGAGGTCAGGGTGACGAACCTGCGCGGCCTGCCGGGCAACTACGACTACATCGCCTTCGTGCCGCAGTGGGACTTCCTCACGCTCATCACCTCGACCGCGCAGCGCTACCCGAACTTCCGGCTGCTGATGAGCGCCGAGGCGACCGGCCTGATCCGCGAGGGCGACACGGTGCGCGGCGTCCGCTACCGGGACGGATCGGGAGAGCACGAACTGCGGGCGGAGCTGACCGTCGGCGCCGACGGCCGCGACTCGACGCTGCGCGCCGCCGCGCGGCTGGTCCCGCGCGACTTCGGCGCGCCGATGGACGTCCTGTGGTTCCGGCTGCCCCGCCAGGAGGGCGACCCGGAGCAGCCGTTCCTGCGGCTGTCGAGCGGGCACCTGATGGTGGCGATCAACCGGGAGACCTACTGGCAGCTCGCCTTCGTCATCCCCAAGGGCGGGTTCGACCGCCTGGCGGGCCAGGGCATCGAGGCGCTCCGCGAGCCGGTCGCCCGGCTGCTGCCGTTCCTGCGCGAGCGGGCCGGGCTGATCGAGAGCTTCGACGACGTCAGCATGCTGACGGTCGTGCTCAACCGGCTGCGCCGCTGGCACCGGCCCGGCTTCCTGTCCATCGGGGACGCCTCGCACGCCATGTCGCCGGTGTTCGGCGTGGGGATCAACCTGGCCGTGCAGGACGCGGTCGCCACGGCGAACCTGCTGGCGGGCCCGCTCCAGGCGGGCATGCACGTCTCCGAGCAGGTGCTGCACCGGATCCAGCGGCGGCGGATGCCGCCCACCGTGGTGACGCAGGCGGCGCAGCGGTTCGTCCAGAACCGGCTGATCGGGCCCGCCCTCGACAGCAGGCTGGGCACGCCGCGGCTGCCGCGCGACCTGGCGCGGGTGCCGCTGTTCAACCGGGTGACGCGCCGCTTCATCGGGCTGGGTGTCCGTCCGGAGCACGTCACGGCGCCGGCGCGCGAGCCGACGTGAGGTGTCCTGGCAAGTTTATGGTCAGGAGTGGGTAAAGTCCGGCCCGGCAATGGGGTGGTTCGGTGGGCGAATGTCCGTTCTCGCAATACCGGCCCCCCGTGCGAGGAAAGTCCGTTCTCACTACGTGGACATCAGGGTCGGCCGTGCCGGGCCAGTGGAATACCCTCGTATGTCGTGAGCGCACAGAGCAATCCTGCGGAACTCGATTCCTGGCGAGCCCTCCCCGCGGCCCAGCAGCCTGACTGGCCCGACCGCGGCGAGCTCGACAAGGTCGTCGCCGAGCTCGGCGGCCTGCCCCCACTCGTCTTCGCCGGCGAATGCGACCAGCTCAAGGAGCAGCTGGCCGCCGTCGTCAGGGGTGAGGCCTTCGTCCTGCAGGGCGGCGACTGCGCCGAGACCTTCGCGGGGGCCACCGCCGACAACGTCCGCAACAAGCTCAAGACGCTGCTGCAGATGGCGATCGTGCTCACCTACGCGGCCAAGGTGCCGGTGGTGAAGATCGGCCGGGTGGCGGGGCAGTTCGCCAAGCCCCGTTCCAAGGGCACCGAGACCCGCGACGGGGTCGAGCTGCCGGCCTACCGGGGCGACATGGTCAACGGCTTCGACTTCACCTCCGAGGCCCGCACGCCCGACCCGTGGCGGCTGCTCAAGGCGTACCACTCCTCGGCCGTGACGCTGAACCTCGCGCGGGCGTTCGCCAAGGGCGGCTACGCCGACCTGCGCCAGGTGCACGCCTGGAACCAGGACTTCGTGGGCGAGTCGCCCGCGGGCCGCCGCTACGAGCAGCTTGCCCGCGAGATCGACCAGGCGCTCGCGTTCATGCACGCCTGCGGGGCCGACCCCGAGGAGTTCCACACGGTCGAGTTCTACTCCTCGCACGAGGCGCTGATCCTCGACTACGACCGGGCGCTGACCCGCATCGACTCGCGTACCGGGCAGCCGTACGACGTTTCGGCCCACATGGTGTGGATCGGCGAGCGCACCCGCCAGCTCGACGGCGCGCACGTCGACTTCTTCTCCCGCATCCGCAACCCGATCGGCGTCAAGCTCGGGCCCACCACCAGCCCCGAGACGGCTCTGTCGCTGATCGAGCGGCTCAACCCCGACAACGAGCCCGGCCGGCTGACGTTCATCACCCGGATGGGCGCGTCCAAGGTCCGTGAGCTGCTGCCGACGCTGGTCAAGGAGGTCACGGCCACGGGCGCGCAGGTCGCCTGGGTGTGCGACCCGATGCACGGCAACACGTTCGAGGCGCCCAGCGGCCACAAGACGCGGCGGCTCGACGCCGTGCTCGACGAGGTGGCGGGCTTCTTCGAGGTGCACCGCGCGCTCGGCACCCACCCGGGCGGCATCCACATCGAGTTCACCGGCGACGACGTGACCGAGTGCGTCGGCGGCGGGCACGAGATCGCCGAGGGCGACCTGGCGACCCGCTACGAGACGGCCTGCGACCCGCGCCTGAACCGCGGCCAGTCCCTTGACCTGGCCTTCCGGGTGGCGGAGCTGTACCGAGGCTGACTCCGATCACGTCCTGCGACGCGGGCGCGGCATGTCGCCGCGCCCGCCCGGCCTGACCTTCCCGAAAAACCGGCGTCCGGACTCCGGGCCACGGCCGGGGGGCGGCAAGCCCTCCGTCGGCTACGCCGGAGTCGGCAGGAAGGGCTGAGCAGGCGGCAGGCCCGCCGATCACGGCGGGCCCGGGCGGTCACTGCTGTTCGGAGCTGTTCATCTCGGCGTTCTTCAGCTCTTCGCTGAGCTCGGCCCTGATCGCGTCCATGTCGAGCGCGCGGACCTGGCTGATGAGGTCCTCGAGAGTCGGCTCGGGGATGGCGCCGGGCTGGGCGAACACCACGATGCCGTCGCGGATGGCCATCAGCGTGGGAATGGACGTGATCTCGAAGCCCTGGGCGAGGTTCTGCTGGGCATCCGTGTCGATCTTGCCGAACGTGATGTCGTCGTGCTTCTCGGACGCCTTCTCGAAGATCGGCCCGAACATCCGGCACGGCGGGCACCAGGTCGCCCAGAAATCGAGCAGGACGATCCCCTTGTCGGCGATGTCGTTGAAGTTCTGCTCGGTTACTTCGATGGTCGCCACACGTGGCTCCTCAAGTCGTCGCTGAAGTTTCACCCCAGTCAACCAGGTACCCCTCTCCAGCATTCCATGCCCACGACCTTGATCCAACAAGGGACCCCGCGCGCGGCCCTCACGAACCGCGCCCGTATGATCACGATTTCTCACCCTCGCCTGGCCACAAGCCTCGGCGGGGACGTACGACGAAAGGATTTGCATGCACACCCGCAGCAAGCTCGCGGTCCTGGCCAGTGCGGTGATGGTCTCCGGCTGGCTGGTGGCCTCCGCCGCCCCGGCGGGCGCGATCTCTGCCGCCGCGGCCGGCCCGTGCGGAAGCGGTTACAACCGGGTCGGCGTCTACGCCATCCCCAAGTCCGGCCCCAGGACGGGCACCCTGGAGGTGTACTACAGCTCCGGGACCGGGAAGAACTGCGCCCTCGCCTACGGCTACGGCTCCACCGCCGGCAAGAAGACCTACAAGTCGGTGACCATCGGGGTGTCCAGCGGCACCCAGGCCGACCATGACTACGGCCAGTTCGCGCAGTACGCGGGCCCGGTGTACGTCTCGGCCCGCAACAAGTGCATCAACGTGTCCGGGTGGATCGGCAAGACCCACCGCGACCTGACGAAGGTGCACTGCGGCTGAGCGTTCCCCGGATGAGAGCCGTTCGCGCCCCTGGTGAGGGCGCGAACGGCCCCAGGGCAAAGCACGCATGACAAGCGCTTTACGGGTCTTTTAGGCTCCATATTTCTAGATAAATATGGATAGAGCATTAAATTAGCGAACCTTGACATGGGCCGACGCGGGTATGAGCAGGGTATGGACTGGGTCACCTGCTCGCATTCGCCTGCCTGCACAGGAATTGCTCGGCCTCCGTACGGGCTCTGCTTAGCGCACCTGTCCCCCGAGAACCTCGCGTCCGAACTGGCCGCGATGGTTCCCGGACGCCTGCTCGACCTGCGCGGGACCACCGTGACCGGCGATCTCCTCGGCCGGGTGGTCGAGGCGGTCCTCGGCAGGCCGGGCCGGGCCAGGCTGGACGGCGCCAGGTTCACCGGAGACGTCCGGTTAGCCGGAGTGACGTTCGCGGGCGACGTGTCTCTCGACGGCGCCAGGTTCGACCGGCTCGCGTCCTTCTTCGGCGCCCGGTTCGAGGGCAACGTGTCGATGGCCGGAGCCAGGTTCGCCCGCGAGCTGTCGTTCCACGGCGTCAGGGTGCGCGGCCATCTCTCGCTCGACAGAGCGGTGATGGCCCGCGACGCGCTGTTCAGCCAGACCGCGTTCGGGCACGGGCTGTCGTGCGAGCGGGCCAGGTTCGACGGGTACGCCACCTTCGACGGCGCCAGGTTCGGCGAAGGCGCGAGCTTCCGCGGCGCCAGGTTCGGCCGGACGCTGTCGTTCCGCAAGGTCACGGGCAGCGCCGGGTTCGACGCCGCGCACTTCGCCGCCGACGCCTACCTGTCGGCCAGCGGCCGCTTCTCCGCCTCCCGCGCCCGCGCCGACGGCGCGCTGGACGTGGCGGTCACGGGCTGCGGCGTGGACCTGCGGCGGGTGGAGGTCGCCGGGACCACCGTGCTCAGGCTGACCGACTCGCACGCCGACCTGGAGGGCGCGGTCCTGCGCGGACCCGCCGCCGTCAGAGGCCGGGGCAGGGCCTCGCTGACCTCGCTGCGTCAGGTGGACGCGGCCGACCTGGCCCTGTCGGGCCTGGACCTGTCGTCGTGCAGGTTCGCCGGGCTGGTCCATCCGGGGGGCGTCCGCTTACAGGACTGCACGTTCGCGCTGACGCCGCGCGGCGTGCGGGTGAGCCTGCGCTGGCCGATGCTGCGCTGGATCTCCCGCCGGCGGGCGCTGGCCGACGAGCACACGCTGCGCGGCTGGGCCGCCGCCGCCGCCGACGGCACGACCACCGCCGACCGCCTCGCGACGCTGTACGCCGGATTACAGAGCCAGGTGGACGACCACGGCACCTCCGCCGACTTCGCCTTCGCCGCCATGGAGATGCGCCGCCAGGCCTCGCACCGCTGGTGGCTGTCGGCGTACTGGCTGCTGTGCGGGTACGGCATGCGGATGGGCCGGGCGGCGGCCTGGTTCGCGCTCCTGGCCGCCCTCACGGCCGGAGCGGTGTTCTGGACGTCCACCTCGCACGCCGAAGGCCGAGCCTCCATCCCGAATCCCGCCGTCCACCATCACTAGCGCGGTGAGGGCCGAGCCGGGGGGCGCGCCTCCCGCTCGGCCGTCAGAGCTCCGCGACGACGCGTTCGATCGCCCGGAAGTGGGAGGTGCGCCAGCCGCTGCCCATGATCTTGCGGGAGAGTTGCTGTCTCGGGTCGTCGGGGTCGAAGCCCTCGTGGTCGAGGAAGAGCCTGGTGCCCCGGCCCTCGGGTTCGAGGCGCCAGGTGACGGTCCAGTCGGCGTCTGTGCCGTCGGTCCAGCTGATCCTCAGCAGCTTCTCCGTCTCGAACTCCAGCACCTCGCAGTAGACGATCCCGTCGAAGCCGACCGCCTTCCTGGGTTCGGTGGTGAAGGTGAAGCGGTGGCCGACCTCCAGCCTGAAGTCGTTGGGCATGAGCCAGCGGGCCATCAGCTCCGGCTCGGTGATCGCCCGCCACACCTTCGCGGGCGGGTGCGCGAGGTACTGGTCGACCCTGATCGCGCGGGTGTCTTCAGTCATCGTCCTCTTCCATGATCGTCGTCTTCCATCTCGTCGAGCAGCATGCTGAGGTCGGCGAGCTTCGCTCTCCAGAAGCGCTCGTACGGTGTGAGCCAGTCGCGGATCTCCATCAGCGGCTCGGCCTCCAACCGGTAGTGCCGCTCCCTGCCTCTGCGGCTCTCGGCTACCAGCCCGGCGTCCTTGAGCACCTTGAGGTGCTCGGAGACGCTCGGCCTGCTCATGTCGAAGCGCTCGGCAAGCCGCCCGGCGGGCTGCGCGCCCTCCTCGCGCAACAGGCGCAGCAGCTCACGGCGGGCGGGGCTGGCCAGCGCGGCGAACACGTGGTCGGCCGTCATGCCTGGATGACCGCGTACCCGTTGCCGAAGGGGTCGTTGAACAGGAGCTGGCGGCCCCACGGCTCGTCGCTCGGCCCCTCGACGGCCACGCCGTGCTCGCCCAGGGTGGCGGCGAGCTCGTCGAGGTCGCGCGAGATGAGCACCATGCCGCCGATCGGCGCCATGTCGGGGAACCAGGACGCGAGCAGCAGCGTGCTCTCGGCGCCCTTCGGGGCGACGGTCAGCCAGCGGCCCATCGGGAACGGGTTGTCGGTACGGAGCTCGAAGCCCAGCGCGCCGGTGTAGAAGGCGAGGGCCCGCTCCTGGTCGGAGACGGGCACGGTCACGGTGGCGATGGTGGAGATGTTCATGTCAGCCACTATATGTAGGAAAAATCCTACATATCAACCTCTACGGGGAAACTCAGGGAAATCCCCGGCTTACCCCCGCGGGCCGCCGTTCGTAAAATGGGGGCCATGTTGATCGACGACTTCGTGTCCGACCTGGGACGGGCCCTGGCCGGGCCGTCGGGCCCCAAGCGCGACCTGGTCGTCGAGGCCCGCGACAGCCTGTCCGACACCGCCGACGCCCTGGAGGCCGAGGGGCTCGACCGGGCGGAGGCCGAGCGGCGGGCGGTGGCGGAGTTCGGGGAGATCTCCGAGATCGCACCCGGCTACCAGGCGGAGCTGACCGCGGTGGCGGGCAGGCGGCTCGGCTGGCTGCTGTTCATCAGCGTCCCGATGACCGTGCTCATGTGGTCGGTGATCTGGCGTTTCTACCCGGTCGACGCGAACGCGTGGGCGCACAAGCCCGGCTGGTTCATGTTCGTCTCCCGCCTGCTCGACACCCTGCAGCTCGCCACCGGCCTGCTCGGCGCGCTGGCGCTGTTCGCGCTCGGCCGGGGCACCCGCTGGATCCGCAGACCGCGGCTGGTGACGAGGTCACTGGGAATCCTGGTGTGGGCGATGCTGCCCACGACCGGCATCCTGAGCCTGTTGCTGTCGTACGGCTCGGGCGTGCCCGACAGCCTGCCCGTCTACCTGCCCTCGATCCTGGCCAACCTGGTGACCTCGGCTCTGTGGGGGATGCAGCTCTACGGCGCGGCCCGCTGCCTCAAGGTCACCCGGACGATCTGACGTCCGACTGCATCACGCTGCCGATCACACTGGCGAACTCCCGCCAGGCCGACCGCTCGCCTTCGAGCTGCTTCCTGCCCGAGTCGGTCAGCCGGTAGGTGCGCCGCTTGCGGCCACCGACCGTGGCCCACTCGCTGACCAGGTGGCCGATGCGCTCCAGCCTGCGCAGGGCCGGATAGACGGTGCCCGTCGGCACGCTGAGCGCGCCCCCGCTCCGCTCCTGCAGCGCCTCGATGATGGCGTATCCGTGCAGCGGCTCGCGCTCCAGCACGGAGAGCAGCAGGGCGTCCATGTGGCCGCGGAGCGCGTCGGGATTCATGGCACAGATCCTAGGTCCCCGTTCGCGATGTAGCCAGTCTACATGTAGGCTCTCTACATGTAGACAGACATAGTAACGGAGTTGACGCGATGGACGTACTCGACCTGGCCCGCCTGCAGTTCGCGGTGACAGGAAGCCTGCACTTCCTGTTCGTCGTGCTCACACTGGGCCTCGCACCACTGGTGGCGATCATGCACACCCAGTGGGCGCTGTCAGGCAAGCCGCTGCGCGAGGGGATGACCCGGTTCTGGGGGCAGATCTACGTCATCAACTACGCGCTGGGCATCGTCACCGGGCTGGTGATGGAGTTCCAGTTCGGGCTCTCATGGAGCGGGCTGTCGCACTACGCGGGGGACGTCTTCGGAGCGCCGCTCGCCATGGAGACCCTGGTCGCCTTCTTCCTGGAGTCCACGTTCCTGGGGCTGTGGATCTTCGGCTGGGGGCGGCTGCCGAAGGCGCTGCACGTGGCGTGCATCTGGATCGTCACGCTGACGGCCTACGCCAGCGCGTTCTTCATCATGGCGGCCAACTCGTTCCTGCAGAACCCGGCGGGCGCAGTCGCCAGGGGCGGCCGTCTGGAACTGGTCGACGCCGGAGCGCTGTTCACGAACAAGACCCTGGTCTTCGCCTTCCCGCACGTGATCGGGGCGGGGCTGTTCACCGGCGCGATGGTGCTGGTCGGGGCGAGCGCCTACAACCTGCGCCGCCGTAGCGACCAGGTGCAGTTCTTCACCAAGTCGCTGCGCACGGGCGTGCTGTTCGCCTCCCTCGGCATCTTCCTGACGGTCGGCTTCGGCTACGCCCAGTTCGGCGGGCTCCAGGACGGCAAGTTCAAGGGCGCCTCCGCCGCCGCCGCGGGCGTGCCGCTCTCCTCCATGATGCTGATAGGCGACCTGCTCATGTTCGTCGTCCTCTTCCTGATGCTGCCGCTCATCTACTTCCTGCCGCGCTGGCGGTGGACGCACCCCCTCCTCATCGCGATGACGCCGGTGCCGTTCGTGGTGGCGATCCTCGGCTGGCTGGCCAGGGAGATCGGCCGCCAGCCGTGGATGATCTGGGAGAAGCTGACCGTCGCCGACGCCATGACGCCCGGACTGACCTCGGGCATGATCACGTTCTCGCTGGTGGGTTTCGTGACCGTACTGGGGCTGCTGGCCCTCGTCGACTACGTCCTGATCGCCAGGGTGGTCCGCCGCGGCCCGCGCGATCTGGCCCTGGGCGCCGCCGACGAGCAGCGCTCCCCCGCGCTGAGCTACTAGGAGTCGCTGACATGGAACTGATCTGGTTCGCGCTGTTCGCCGTGCTGCTGGCCGGATACTTCGCCATCGAAGGCTTCGACCTGGGAGTCGGCCTGCTGCTGCCGGTGCTCGGCAAGGGGCAGCAGGGCCGCGACCACATGGTCGCCGCCATGGCGCCGTTCGTGCTGGCCAACGAGGTGTGGCTGGTGGCCGTCGCCGGGGCGCTGTTCGGCGTCTACCCGGCGCTCGAAGGCGAGGTTCTGTTCGGGCTGTACCCGCTGGTCGTGGTCATGCTGCTGGCGTGGGTCGTCCGTGACGCCGGGCTGTGGTTCCGGCGCAGGATCGACGGCCCCGCCTGGCGGCGCTTCTGGGACCTGATGGTCGCGGCCGGCTCACTGGGGCTCTCGTTCGGCTGGGGAGTCGCGCTGTACGCCGCCGCCACCGGGTTCGGCTCGTCGCTGCTGCACCCGCTCGGGCTGATGCTGGGCGTGGTGACGACCCTGCTGTTCGCCTACCACGGGTGGACCTTCCTCTGCTGGCGGGCACCGGGGTTCGCGGGGGCGTCCCGGTCAGGCAGGGCGCTGCTCGTGTCGGGGCTCGTCGCCGCGCTACCGGTCGTCGGGGTGACCGTGGGGAGCATGCGATACCTTCTGGACAGCAGTGCGCCGCCGGCCACGCTGAGTGTGCTCAGTCTCATGGTGCTGCCGTTCGCACCCATCGTGGTGGTGGCGCAAGTATGGGTGTGGCGCACCTTCCGGCCGGGCAGGGACGCCGTCCGGATCCCGTCGTTCTTCTGAGGACACGTGCATAAAGATCTCCTGCGGCTCATGCGGGCCGAGCAGTCGGTGCGCCGTCACCTGGCCGTCACGCTGGTCGCTGCGGTGCTGGCCGGGCTGCTCGTGCTCGCGCAGGCGGAACTGCTCGCCGGGGTGCTGTCAGGACGGTTCACCGCCGCGGCGCTCGCGGCGCTGGCCGGGGTGGTGGCGCTGCGCGCGCTGCTCGCCTGGACTCAGGGGGTCTTCGCCGGCCGCACCGCCACCGGCGTCAAGTCGGCTCTGCGGAGCCGCCTGCTGTCCCGGCTGCAGGAGCTCGGGCCCGCCAGGCTGGCGGGCCACCGTTCTGGCGAGCTCGTCACGCTCACCGGACGCGGCCTCGACGGCCTCGACGCCTACCTGACCGGCTACCTGCCGTCGATCGCGGTGGCCGGGGTGGTGCCGCTGGCGGTGCTGATCCGGCTGTTCGCCGCCGACCTGGGCAGCGCCGTCATCGTGCTGGTGACACTGCCGCTGATCCCGGTGTTCGGGGCGCTGGTCGGCATGACCACCAAGGCGGTCACCGAGCGGCAGTTCCACGCGCTGTCGAGGCTCGGGGGCCACTTCCTGGACGTCGTGCGCGGCCTGCCCACGCTGCGCGCCTTCGGCCGCGCCCGCTACCAGGCGACCGTCATCCAGCAGGTGGCCGACGCCCACCGCGCCGCCACCATGCGGACGCTGCGGGTGGCGTTCCTGTCGTCGCTGGTGCTGGAGTTGTGCGCGTCGCTGTCGCTGGCGCTGGTGGCGGTGCCGATCGGCCTGCGGCTGCTGGGCGGCTCGCTCGACCTGACGACGGGGCTGCTGGTGCTGCTGCTGGCGCCGGAGGCGTACCTGCCGCTGCGCATGATGGGCACCCGGTTCCACGCCTCCATGGAGGGGGTGACGGCGGCTGACGCCGCCTTCGCCGTCCTCGACGCCCCCGCGCCTGCTGGAGACCGGCCCTCGCCTGACCGCGCGTCGCAGCGATCCGGCGAACGGCCTCCGGCCGACGCCGTGGAGACTCCGGTCGACGGCGCGGACGTCGCCCCGAGCCTGCCGAGCGACACGCCGGAGATCCGGCTGGAGGATGTCACCGTCCACTACCCCGGCCGTGACGATCCGGCCCTCACAGGCGTCTGCCTCACCATCGGGCCCGGCGAGCGGGTGGCGCTGGTGGGCGAGAGCGGCGGCGGCAAGAGCACCCTGCTCAACCTGATCCTCGGCTTCGTCCACCCGTCTGAGGGAGCGGTCCTCGTCGACGGCACCGACCTGCGCGAGCTGGACCTCGACAGCTGGCGCGCCCGCCTCGCCTTCGTCCCCCAGCGCCCGCACCTGTTCGCGACGTCGGTGGCCGACAACATCCGCCTCGGCGCGCCCGGATCGTCCCTGGACGAGGTGCGTCAGGCGGCCACGGCCGCCCAGGCGGACGAGTTCGTGCAGGCCCTCCCCCACGGCTACGACACGGTCGTGGGCGAGCGCGGCACGAACCTGTCGGCGGGGCAGCGTCAGCGCATCGCCCTCGCCCGCGCCTTCCGCCGCCCCCAGGCCGCGGTGCTGCTGCTGGACGAGCCCACCGCCCGCCTCGACGGCCGCAGCGAGGCCGCCGTGGTCGCGGCGACGGCGGCCCTCGCGCGAAGCCGCACGGCGATCATCGTCGCCCACCGCCCGGCCATGATCGACCTCGCCGACCGCGTCATCCGCATCCACGAGGGCCGGGTGCTCTCCGACACCTGTCCCTCCAACCGGGACTCGCCGGGAAGTGACGGGGCCGTCGGGCGGGAGGAGGCCGTCGGGCAGGGCGGCGTTGATGGCGGGTCCGGGCTGAGGAGGGACGCGTGACACGGCGGATGGGGATGCGGCTCGCGTGGGCGGTGCTCGCGGGAGCCGCCGCCGACCTGGCGGGGCTGGGGCTGATCGCCGCCGCCGCCTGGCTGATCACGCGGGCCGCCGAGCAGCCGCCGCTGGCCGCGCTGAGCGTGGCGATCGTGGCGACGCGGGCGTTCGCCACCGGCAAGGGCGTCTTCCGGTACGCGGAGCGGCTCACCGGCCACGACGTCGCCCTGCGCGCCCAGGCGGGCACCCGGGAACGCCTCTACCAGGCGCTCATCCCCCCGCGGCAGCCCAGGCACGGCGGCGCGGACCTGCTCAGCCGGATGGTCGACGACACCGACGCCGTCCAGGACCTGCTGGTCCGCTGCCTGCTCCCCGCCGCGGCCGCCGCGGCGGCCGGTCTGGCGGCCGTGGTGATCGGCCTGGTCGTGCTGCCGGTCGCGGCGCTGGTGCTGCTGGCCGGCCTGGTGGTGGCCGGCGTGCTGCTGCCCGCCGGCACGGCCGCCGCCGCCCGCCGCTGGTCGGCCAGGATCGCCCCGGCGCGGGCGGCCCTGGCGGGACGCGTCGCCGACCTGGTGCACGGCTCGGCCGACCTGTCCGCGTACGGCGCGGGCGAGCAGGCCCTGGCCCAGGCGAGGGAGGCGGACGCCGCCCTGGCCGCCCTGGAGGTCCGCCAGGCCAGGGTGCACGCCGCCGCCCTGGCGGGTGGCACCCTGGTGCAGGGCCTGACCGTGGCGGTCGTCGTCCTGCTCGCCCAGTCGGCCGGCGCCGGCACGGTCGCCACCGCGGTGCTGGCCCTGACCTCCCTGGTCGCCTTCGAGCCGGTCCTCCCGCTGGCGGCGGCGGGCGAGCGCCTCGCCGGCATCAGCGCGGCACTCAGGCGCCTCAGGGACGTCCGCACCGAGCCCGCCGCGATCGCGGAGCCCGCGGACCCCGCCCCGCTTCCCTCGGGGCCCTTCACCGTCGAGGTCCATGACCTGGTGGTCCGGCACTCCGCCGACCAGGCGGCGCCGGCCGTCGACCGCGTCTCGCTGACGCTGACGCCCGGGAAGCGGGTGGCCCTCGTGGGCCCGAGCGGAGCGGGCAAGAGCAGCCTGCTCGCCGCGCTGATGCGGCTGGTCGAGCCGGAGTCGGGCACGGTCACGGTCAACGGCGTGGACATCAGCCGGCTGGACTCCGACACGGTCCGCACGGTGATGACCGGTCTCACCCAGGACCCGTACGTCTTCCAGACCACGCTGCGCGACAACCTGCGCCTCGCCGGGCCGGAGGCCGACGACGCGCGGCTGCTGCACGCCGTCCGCGACGCGCGGCTCGACCAGTGGGTCGAGCGGGTCGGCTGGGACGCCCACCTGGGCGAGGACGGCCGGACCGTCTCCGGCGGCCAGCTGCAACGCCTGGCCCTGGCCCGTGCGCTGCTCTACGACCCGCCCGTGCTCCTGCTCGACGAGCCGGCGGAGGCGCTCGACGAGGAGACCGCCGACTCGCTCATGGCCGACCTGCTCGACGTCACGCACGAGCGCACCACGCTGCTCGTCACCCACCGCCTCAAGGGCCTGGAACAGGTGGACGAGATCATCGTGCTGGAGGACGGGCACGTCGTCCAGCGGGGGCACCATGACGACCTCGTCCGGGCCGACGGCTACTACCGCGACCTGTGGGAGTCGGAGGTGCTGGCCGGCGGTCAGGCGCCGGCGAGCCGCAGCCGGGGTTCCGCCTCGCGCTCCAGCTGACGCAGAACCTGCGCATTCCGGCATAGCGACCGCGCTGTCCAAGTCGTGGACAGCGCGCTGTTCACGGCGCAATGTGGTTTATAGTACAAACCAGTTTGAGCGCGAGAGAGGTTGCCATGGCAGACGACGATGAGCGGGCCCCCACCCCCGAGGAGACACTGCGGCTCATCGAAGAGCAGCAGGCGGCCACCGTGAAGCGGCTGCAGGGCGACCCGCTGACCCGGTACCTGCCGTGGGGGGTCGCCTGGCTGCTCGGATTCACCGCGCTCTTCCTGCACTACGGGCCCGACGGCCGGCCGCTCGTGCCGATCACGCAGATGCAGGCGGTGGGCGTGCTGATGTTCGGGCAGGTGATCGCGGGAGCCGTGGCCGCCTACGGCATCACCAAGGCCACCACACTGGTCCGGGGCCAGAGCACGGCCCAGGGGGCGATGTACGGGTACTCGTGGCTCGCCGGGATGGCGCTGATGTTCCTCATCGCGGCCCGCCTCTCCCCACTCCTGCCTTCCGACGAGACCGGGCTGGTCTGGGCCTCGGTGTCCCTGCTGGTGGTGGGCGTCCTCTACATGGCAGGAGGGGCGATCTGGCTCGACTGGCCGACGTTCTTCATCGGCACCTGGGTCGTGGCCGTCGACGGGCTCGGGGTGCTGCTGGGGCCCGCGTGGCACGCGCTGCTCGTCGCCGTTCTGCTGGGTGGCGGGTTCATCGCGGTGGGCGTGTGGCTCAGGTGGCGCCGGTGACAGCCGAGCTGCCGGAGCTCGACCCGGTGATCCACGCGCAGGCCAGGCTGCGGGTGGTGGCCTCGCTCAACACCCTGGCCGAGGGCGACGAGATGTCCTTCCCGGCGTTGAAGGACCTGCTCGGCATGACCGCGGGCAACCTCTCCGTCCACCTCAGCAAGCTCGAGGAGGCGGGATACGTCCACATCACCAAGACACACAAGGGCCGCACCCCCGTCACGTACGTCGCGCTGACCAGGCGCGGACGGCTGGCCTTCGACGACTACACCAGGGCCATCCGGGCCCTGCTCGACACCGCAGGAGGCACGCCATGACCGCGTCCGCTGACCCCTCGACCGTGCTCGCCAGGGCCGTCGAGGTCACCCGCCGCTACGGCGACGTCCTCGCGCTCGACCGCCTCTCCCTGGACATCCGCGCGGGCGAGCTGGTGGGCCTGCTCGGCCCTAACGGCGCGGGCAAGTCCACGCTGATCAACCTGTTCGTCGGCCTGCGCAGGGCGTCGAGCGGGACGGTCGAGCTGCTCGGCGGCTCCCCCCAGGACCCAGCGGTACGGCGCGGCATCGGCGTGACGCCGCAGGAGACGGGGCTGCCCGAGGCGCTCAGGGTGGGAGAGATCGTCGACTTCGTCTCCGCACACTTCCCGAAGAAGGCCGACAAGGGGGAGCTGCTGGACCGGTTCGGGCTCGCCGACCTGGTCGGACGCCAGATCGGCGGGCTGTCCGGCGGGCAGAAGCGGCGCCTGGCCGTGGCGCTGGCGTTCGCCGGCGAGCCGCGGCTCGTCTTCCTGGACGAGCCCACCACCGGGCTGGACGTCGAGGCCAGGCGGGCGCTGTGGGACGGCATCACGTCCTTCCACGGCAACGGTGGCACCGTCCTGCTCACCAGCCACTACCTGGAGGAGATCGAGGCGCTCGCGCAGCGGGTCGTCGTGGTCGGCCACGGCCGGGTGCTCGCCGACGACACCGTGCGGGCCGTCCGCGACATGGTCGGCGTGCGGCGCGTCTCGCTGGCCGCCGACGACCTGCCGGAGCTGCCGGGCGTGCTCAGCAGCGAACGCGAGGACGGCCGGATCCACCTCGTCACCACCGACCCCGACCGGCTCGTCGTGGAGCTGGTGCGCAGCGGCACGCCGTTCTCGGGCCTGGAGATCAGGCCCACATCCCTGGAGGAAGCCTTCCTCGCCATCACCTCGAAGGAGACCGCGCATGCCTAGCCTGATCCTCGCGCACACCCGTTACCAGCTCCTGGAGCAGATCCGGGTGCCGATCGGCCTGATCGCCAGCTCGTTCTTCCCCGCCGCCTCGATGCTGGCGTTCGTGGTGCCGTTCGCCTCCGACGACCCCGTCGCGGCCACCCGCGCGACAGGGTCGATGATGCTGGTCGGCGCGATGTCGGGCGCGCTCGTCGGGCTCAGCATCCAGGTCGCCCAGGACCGCGAGCAGCCGTGGAACCCGTACCTGCGCACGCTGCCCGCGGGGCCGCTCCCCCGCTTCGCGGGGCGGATCCTGTCGACCATGGCGGTCATGCTCGTCTCGGTCGTGCCCGTGCTGGTGATCGCGGCGCTGTTCACCGAGGCCGCCATCACCCCGCCGAGGCTGGCCCTGGGGCTGCTCGCGCTGCTCGCCGGGTCGGTCCCGTTCATGCTGGGCGGGCTGTTCCTGGGTTTCCTGCTGCCCTCGAAGGCGGCGATCGGGGTGTCGCAGGTGCTGTTCTTCCCGTTCGCGATCCTCGGCGGGCTGTTCCTGCCCGCGCAGTTCATGCCCGACTTCGTGCAGACGCTGTCGCCGTACGTGCCGAGCAGGGGCGCGGGAGAGCTGGTCTGGGCGGCGACGACGGGCGAGGCTCCGAGCCCGGTGGCGCTGGTGATGCTGGCGGCGTGGACCGTGGTCGCGGCGCTCGCCGCCGGCTGGGCCTACCGGCGGGACGAGGGGCGCAGGTTCTCCTGACCGTGGCCGTGTGTCGCCGAGCCCGCGACAGGGTGCACGTCGCCGAGCCCGCGACAGTGCGTACGTCGCCGAGCCCGCGACAATGGGGGGTGTGTCGCCGAGTCCGCAGCGATCTCGACGACACACCCGTCCATGAGGGGGTCCTGGTTATTTCTTCTCTTGGAGGTTGACGGTGACGTCGTGGGTCTTACCGTCCCTCATGTATGTGATCTTGACCTGTTGGCCCGGTTTGAAACCTCTGACCTGCCCAACTACAGTATCTCCCCCGTCAACCGCAACGTTACCGATCTTGGTGATCAGATCTCCCTGCTGGAGTCCCGCCTTCTGCGCGGGGCTGCCGTCGGTGACCTGGCGCACCAGCGCGCCGGGCACGTCGCCGGTGGCGTCGGTGACGCTGACACCGAGGAAGGCGTGGCTGACCTTGCCGCTCTTGATGAGCTGCTCGGAGACCTGCTTGGCGGTGTTGACCGGGATCGCGAAGCCGACGCCGATGTTGCCGGTGCCGCCGCCCGTGGCGATCGCGGTGTTGATGCCGACCAGCTGACCGGCGGCGTTCACCAGCGCGCCACCCGAGTTGCCGGGGTTGATCGCGGCGTCGGTCTGGATGGCGCCGCCGATCGTGGAGACGGAGCTCTCCTGCTGTTGCTGCCCCCAGCCGGGCGGAAGTTGCTGCTGCTCCTGCCCGCCGCCGGCGGTGACCGTGCGGTCGAGCGCGCTGATGATGCCGGCGGTGACGGACCCTTCGAGGCCGAGCGGGCTGCCGATGGCCAGGACGGGGTCGCCGACCTTGAGCTGGTCGCTGTCACCGAGCGCGATCTTGGTCAGCCCCGAGACGCCGTCCGCCCTGATGACCGCGAGGTCGGTGGCCGGGTCGGTGCCGACGACCGACGCCTTGGCGGTCTTGCCGTCGCTGAACTTGACCGTCATCTGACCGCCGCCCTGGCCCGCGCCGACGACCACGTGGTTGTTGGTGAGGATGAGACCGTCGTCGGAGAGGACCACCCCCGAACCCTCGCCGCTGTTGCCCTGGATCATCACGACCGAGGGCTGCACCTTCGCGGCGACCTCGGCGACCGTGAGCTGGTTCGACGCCTGCTTGAAGACCGGGCTCGGCATGCTGACGACGCGCTCGGGCTGGAAGGAGGTGGCGACGACGGCCCCCACGACGCCGCCGCCGACCGCCATGGCCGCGAGCGCGAGCCCGGCGACGGCCTTCTTCCCGACCGAGAGGCTCGGCTTCTTGGTGCTGGCGGGCGGGGGTGGCGGCTGCTCCATGGCCACGGTGTCCCGCCGGGGGAAGCCCCCGGCGGAGGGCGGCGTGGCGCCGAACTGGCTCCAGCCGCCGGTACCCTGCTCGCGAGGCTCGTTCGCGTTCATCTCTTCTCCTCAAGTCCCGATGACTCAAGGGTGCCAAGAGCGGTGTAAACGCTGGTTAAGCCATTGATCCACGTGTCGTGAGACCTCTGACGCGATTCTTATCACCGCAGGTCCACGGCCGGTTACCCGCGTGAATCCCGCCCAAAAATCTTCGGGCGGCAACCACACAGGTCAAGGACGGTTTAATCGGCTCCCCATCGCTTAAGTGGAGCCGGCTCCGATCCCCGCACCGGGAGGCCCAGCCATGTCCGAAAAACAACGTCGTCGCGTTCGCCCCCCCGCGCGCGTCGCACAGCCCGCCGGCGCAAAACGGTCGTTCCCCGCGGCACTCCCCTGGCCGCTCTCATCTCCTCGTGGGAGCTCGCGCTCAAGGCGGCGAACAAGGCCCCGACCACGATCGCCATGTACACCCGGGTGGCGCACCAATTCGTCGACGTCCTCGGCGCGAAGCAGCTGCCGGACGATGCCGAGACCGTCACCGCCGATGAGATCCGCGCGTTCCTTGTGCACGAGCAGAAGCGTGCGGGCCTGCCGACGGCGAAGGCTGCACACGCCTACCTCGGCGTGTGGTTCGCCTGGCTCATCGCCGGAGAGGAGAGAACCACCTTCTCCCCCGTGCTCAAGACCGACAAGCCGCGGCTACCGCAGAAGGCCAGCAAGTACCTGACGCTCGACGAGGTGGCCGCGCTCCTGGACGTCTGCAAGGGCAGCAACTTCGTGGCTCGGCGCGACGCGGCGATCATCCGCGTGCTGATCGACAACGGCCTGCGCGTCTCCGGTTTAGCCGGCCTGCGCCTTGACAATGTAGATCTGCGCGGGCGGCGTCTGAAGATCGTGCTGAAGGGCGGCGATGAGCACTGGGCGCCGATCGGCGACAGGACCGTCCAGGCGATCGACCGCTACTTGCGGGCGCGGGCCCAGCACGCTCGCGCGGACTCGCCGTGGCTGTTCCTTGGGACGAAGAGCCGCACGCGGCCGGGGTTAACGGATGCCGGCATCCAGGCCATGCTCAAGCGTCGGGGCGAGCAGGCCGGGGTCGAGGGGGTGCATCCGCACCGCTTCCGGGGGACGTCCGCGCACCAGCTGCTTGCCGCTGGAGCGTCTCCTGATGATGTGCGCAGGATCCTCGGATGGAAGTCCGAAGCGATGTTGCGGCATTACACCGAGGAGCTGGGGTACGAGCGGGCGCGCGCGGCGCATGCGCAGTTTTCGCCGGGTGATCGGCTGTAGGAACGAAAGTGCCCGGTCCCCGTCATCGATCGGGGGCCGGGCACTGCTCTCAGGGTGGCTGGGTAGCGCGCATCGTCACCTGTGCGCTGCCGCGGCCGGGCTGCGGATTAGCTTCTTTCGTTTCGGCCGTGCCGGTAACCAATACGGTATTCAATGCCCTGGCGGCGGAGCAGCCAGGCGATTGTGACCGCGATCGTGATTCCGACGAGCAGCCGCTGGCCCGGCTGGTACTCGCAGGTCGATGAGGACGTGTGCAAGGCGTTCCAGTCGGAGAAGGGGCTGCCGTCGACCGGCACTGTCGACGAGCCGACGTGGCGCGCCGCGTGGACCGCGCCCGTCACGTGATCGATGACTTGGCCCGGCTGTACCTCATTCGAGGACGCTACGGGCCTCCTACCTGCGGCGACGTGTCGCGGGTTCCTCATTTCCGCCCTCGAATGAGGGACGAGCCTCCCAAGGAGGGCACATGAAGTTCCTCGGACGTGAGCCGGCACTCTGGCTCACCCTCATCCAGACTGCGGTCGCACTCGCCGTCGGCCTCGGCCTGGCCCTGACGGGCGGGCAGGTCGGGCTCATCAACGCCGCGGCGGCGGGGCTCGCCCTGGTCGCTGCGATCCGGGCAAGGTCCGCAGCGGTAAGGGGGATCTGCTCGACGATGTACTCCCCGCGCGCGGGGTCGCCGAACTCCGGGCCGCTACGTCGGGAGACGTCCCAGCTGCTGATGTTCGCCAGGAAGAAGTACTCGCGATCCTGGCCCTCTTGAACGCTGATCAGCGATTGGATGTTGATCTCACCGCCCAGCTCCTCCCTGATCTCGCGGCGCAGGGCCGTCTCCAGGTCGGCGTCGCTCTTCTCGACACCACCCCCAGGCAACACCCAGTAGGGCGCCATGCCTGGACGTACGCGTTTGATGGTCAGTAGGTGCCCGGTCGGGGTGACCAGGATGGCGCGGACGCGGTCCTTCATATGGTGTCCTTTCGATCAGTGCAGGAGCCAGCCGCCGTCGACATGCAGGGACTGGCCGCCGCCCGGCCCCTTTCAACTCCCGGATCTGGGAGAAACTGGGAGCAGGCTGCGAGTTACAGCGAAGATCCTCCGTAGACGCACAATCTGCTCCGAGGACAGCGGTGGGGCCTGATTGACGATCCGCTGGATCGCAGCTGCACGCGCGGCTCTCGCGTCAGCGGTCGCTCTTGCTCGGCCTATCCGGTCACCCACGGCTGCACCGTACCGCTGCAGCTACCAGGGAAAGTGGCGTGGGCGGCGTTTCCAAAAGGAAGCCTGGCGATCAGGATCCGTGACGAGCTGGGAGTGCTGTTCGCGGATGAGGACTTCGCCGAGGCGTTCTCAACTCGCGGGCAGCCTGCTCTGTCACCGGCCCGGCTGGCGCTGGTGTCGATCCTGCAGTTCACCCAGAACCTGTCCGACCGGAAGGCGGCCGAGGCGGTACGTGCCCGGATCGACTGGAAGTACGCGCTCGGGTTGGAGCTGACCGATCCGGGTTTCGACCACTCGGTGCTGTGTGAGTTCCGCCTCCGGTTGATCGACAACGGCCTGGAACAGCGGGTTTTTGATGCTGTGCTGGAGCATGCCCGTGAAGCTGGCCTGGTGCGCAGCGGCGGCCGGCAGCGCACCGATTCCACTCATGTTCTGGCCGCCGTCCGGGCGATGAACCGGCTGGAGAAGGTGCACGAAACGTTGCGGGCGGCGCTGAACGCGCTGGCCGTGGTAGCACCCGACTGGCTGGTCACGGTGGCCGAGACAGAGTGGTGGGACCGCTACGACGCCCGCACCGAAGAGTTCCGGATGCCCAAGCAGATGGCGACCAAGGTCGAACTCGCCAACCAGATCGGAGCGGACGGGATGCGGCTGCTGCTCGCCGTATATTCCAAGGAAGCCCCGCCGTGGCTCAGGAACGTCCCGGCGGTGGAGATTCTGCGGCGGATCTGGATTCAGGAGTTCCGCGACGAGGAAGGACGAGTCCGGTGGCGCACCTCCCAGGAGCAGCCGGCTTCATCCGCGCGCCTGGTCTCCCCCTACGACGAGGATGCACGCGTCGGGGTCAAGCGCGATACCCAGTGGACGGCTTCAAAGTCCACCTCACCGAGACCTGCGATGACGGCGAACCCCATCTGATTACGGACGTTGCGACGACTCCGGCACCCGGCAGCGACTACGGCGTGCTGCCCATCGTCCACGAGGGATTGGTCGAGCGCGGGTTGTTGCCGGCCGAGCACCTGGTCGACGCCGGATACATGAGTGCCGACGTGGTCGTGGCAGCCAAGCGCGACCATAACGTCGAGATGGTCGGGCCCATGATGCCCGGCACCAGCTGGCAGAAGTCTGGCGAGGGGACCATCCCCGTCAGCGCCTTCACCATCGATTGGGACAACGAGACGATCACCTGCCCGCAAGGCAAGATCAGTAAGCGATGGGCGCACGAAATGGACAAGGGCGGCAGAGAGGTCATCAGGGTCCAGTTCGCCCGGAAAGATTGCACGCCGTGTCCCGTACGGCCCCAATGCACCCGGGCCAGCATTCCCCGCCGCCGGATCACGCTGCGAGTCCGAGAGCAATATGAGGTGCTTCAACAGGCCCGCACCAACCAAGACAGCCCCGAATGGAAGGCCCGCTACCAGGCCCGTCAGGGCATCGAGGGCACCATCGCCCAGGCCGTCAACGGGTTCAGGGCCAGGCGGTCCCGCTACCGCGGGACCGCCAAGACCCATCTTCAGCACCTGCTCACCGCCGCGGCGATAAACCTCACGCGGATCGACGCGTGGCTGATGGGCGTGCCCCTCGCCCCGACGAGGACCTCACACTTTGCGGCGCTAGCTGCATAGGGGTTCAGGCCACATAAGGTCAAAACCCACATTCGGTGGATCATGAACGGGTGTTGGAGTGCTCTTCCTCGCACCACGCGGGGCACTGTTTCATCTGGTCGGGCCTCATTCCGAATGGATCGTCACTACGTTCCAGCGTGCTGGCATGCCGTCGCCATGGCACTCCACCGCGGTCGCTGACCTGCCGCAATCAGCATGCCGCCATAAGGGACGAGCTCTATGATCAGGTTCGTCCTGATCGTAGAGATTCGGAGAAGATGTCAATCTCATGCGCCGTGCCATGGTCCTTCTGGGTGGCGTCGCCCTCGCCGTCGGCGCGTTCGCCCTCTTCTACCGGGGCCCGGGACAACCGTTCATCCGCGGTTACGTGAGCGACGTCGGCGCCACCATGCTGGTCTACGCGTTCTTGGGGCTGCTGTGGCGCACCACCGCCGCACGCCGCACCCTGGCCACGGCCGCGATCGCCGCCGCCGTCGAGTTCTACCAAATAGTCGGCATGACCCCGCCGGGCATCGGCGGTGTCCTGGTCGGCGCGTTCCCCGACCCATGGGATCTGGTCGCCTATGCCATCGGTGTGGTCGCGGCTCTGGCCTGGGAACGCCGATTGGTCCGATCCGGTGATCAGGCCGGCTGACTCTCGGACTCCACCCCACCGGCACGCTGAAGGTACGGATGCCCCACAGCGGCGAGGTCACCGGGTTCGTCCTGCGCGGCGGCCAGCCATTGCAAGGCAGGACGAGGTCCGGCCCATATAAGCCCGAAACCCACATTCACCAGGTGTTGCCACTGGCGAGGAGCCTGATGGGCGGCGCGCGGCGGGTTGATGTACCGGATAAGGGACGGTTATCCGGTACATGGCCGTCGCGCCAAGGTATCGGCGACCTGCTGGTTCACCGGAACGATCGCCGCGCGACTCGGGTGCGTTATCCGGTACATCAGCAACCCAGCAAGATCGAATGTGGGTTTTGGGCTTATGTGGGCCGGACCCCTACCAGGCGACGCTCGCCGAGCACCGGGACGAGCGCGAGGCGTGGCACGCTGTGACCGCCTCCTGGAGCCTCCCCGCGGCGACCGACGCCCACCGGGCCACCCGTACCGCCAAATCCCGTCCTGATCTTCCTCAGCCCCGCGCAGAAGCCGATCCGGTGCCGTGGCCGACCGCGCCCACCAACGAGATCGAGGGACGCGCCGTCCCGCCCGACGTCGACCCCGGCCCGCCGGCAGGCGATCCCCCGCCGAGCGAGGTGGAGGCGATCGTGCTGCTGGAGCAGATGCTCGGCGCCCAGGTGATCACCTCGGGCTGGCCACAGCGCCTGCCGCGCGGCCGGGCGCGAGCGTCGAGCACCGGCCCGCCCGGAGGGTAGGCCGGGTTCGTCCCTACTTGGGGTGTTGGTAAGAAGTCCGTCACACGCCCCAAAGCAACCGTGTGTAACCAGGAGCTCCTGGACGGCTTGATATAAAGGCACTTACCGAGCACGCTGGCCTGGAAAAACACGCCGTACGGCGTTATCAGGGTCGCGAGCGCCGGACTCATCCCCGAACATCCCGACCGGAACTCGGTCTCGGTCGGGATGCCAGTCATATGCAGTGACCTGCGCCGATGCCGCTCGTTTGGGGCGTGTGACTCGGTTCTTGCCGGCACCCCTACCGGGGCCCCGGGAGTGGTGTGACCGACAAGGGGTCCCGGTAGCAATGGAGAAATTTCCACCGAAGTAGCGTCTGAGCTGCGGTAATGCGAGACTTCGTAAGCTGGATCTCGATTTGCTTACGGTGCGGAAGCTGAACGATGGACGATCAGCGATTGCGGTCTGCCCACAAGTGCGCGAGACGCTCCATCAACTCTCCGATCCGGTCGGCGTGTAGCTGCTGTCGCTGGTCGGCCTGGGCCATCAGGCACGCCTGCACCGCAGGAAGCTCTTCGGCGGGTACGTCGTCCAGCCACTTGGCCAGGTGTTCGGGGCTGTCGAAGTCGTCGAGTGAAAACAGATGGCGTCATGGCAGGTGCTCTTCCGGTTGGGTGGCTGCTGCGAGCTCGGGTGGTGATGCGGGGGAGTCGCCAGTCTCGATCTGCTGGACGCTGCCGGGCTTGAGTTCGGGCACGTACTTGTAGATCGTGGAGCGGCTGACGCCGAGGAGCCGGGCGATGGAGGAGATGGTGTTGTCCGGCCGGGTGAGCAGGTCGCGGGCGTGCCGGATCTGCTCGGGTGTCATCGCCGGCGGGCGCCGAGGCGCTGGCCGCGGGCGCGGGCGGCGGCCAGTCCCTCGTGGGTGCCTTCCACGATGAGCTCGCGGATGAACTCGGCGAGCGCGGCGAAGACATGGAAGACGAGCCGACCGCCGGCGGTGGTGTCCAGCGCCTCGTGCAAGGAGCGGGAGCCGACGCCGCGCTTGCGCAGCCCGGCCACGATGGAGATGAGGTCCTGCAGGGAGCGGCCCAGCCGGTCCAGCGAGGGCACCACGAGGGTGTCGCCGGGGCGCAGATAGTCCAGCGCTTTCCACAGCTCCTCGCGCTCGGCGGTCTTGCCGGACTTCTTGTCGGCGAAGATGCGGAGACAGCCCGCAGTGGTGAGGGCTGCTAGCTGGCGGTCCAGGAGCTGGCCGCGTGTCGGTTCCTGAAGTCCTCTGCACTGATTCCCGAGGTCGTCTTCAAACTGACTGATCTGAAGGCTATTTGCTCATCCGAGTTTCGCGGTACGCCGTCGCCGACGCCCTCCGCGACGCCCCCAGACGGAGCCGACGACCCCGCCCGCCCTGTGACACCCGACCAATCCCGCCCCGGCCTCCGGGCCCACTTGATTTTCAGGACGCGGGTTTCCGGGAGCCCTGGTCGCTTCGGTGTCCTGTCGGTTCCTGTAGGGCGATCGCCGCGTCGTTGTCGGAGACGTCGTCCGCAGTAATCCGTTTGTGTATCACCACAGCCCGCTGTCAGTATGAGGGCCCATGCGTCACCCTCTTGACACGCTGGACTGGCCGATTTCCACCGAGCGGCTGCTGTTGCGCCGGGCTGCCCCCGACGACCTGGACGCGACCTGGGCCTTCCGGCAGCTGCCGGAGACTCACGAATGGGTCGCGGCCGCCACACAGACCTACGACGACTACCGTGAGCGTTTCCTCCGCGAGGAGCGGCTCGTAGACCTGCTCATCGTCGAACTGGACGGCCGGGTGATCGGCGACCTGACACTGAAGGTCCAGGACGGCTGGGCCCAGGAAGAGGTCGCTGACCAGGCGGAAAGCGTCCAAGGAGAGCTCGGGTGGACGCTCGATCCCTCCTACGGCGGCAAGGGCTACGCCACCGAAGCGGTACGCGCCCTCATCGACATCTCCTTCAAGAGTCTTGGCCTGCGCCGCCTGCACGCGGACTGCTTCTACGACAACGAATCCTCGTGGCGGCTGATGGAGCGGGTCGGGATGCGCCGCGAACAGCACACGGTGAGAGACTCACTCCACCGCACCAAGGGATGGCTCGACGGTCTCTCATACGCGCTCCTGGCCGAGGAATGGCCCGCTCACGAGTGATTACGGCGGAGACGCTTGGGAGCCCTCGCCGGGACGAAGATCACGCTGTCACTCATACACGCGGCCGCTCTCCTGCCGGCGCTGCGGCTGGAACCCAAGGACGCCACCGCGCCGGCACGGCTCAGTGCGTGGGGTGAAGCGCGGTGAAGGACATCCGGCCCGCCCGTCGTCGTTGGCGTCCGGGGGGTGAGCCAACGCTATGCGCGGGCACTGACAATCTGCGGGCGCCAGCGGGCCGTCTCAGAAACGCTCGATTCCGCGACCGGCCGCGGCTTGTCAATCGCTGAGGTAGCGGTGCAGGGAGGTCTTGGGGATGCCGGTCTTGGCGGCGATGACGCCGAGGGAGTCGCCTTGGGCCTTGAGGAGCCGGGCGTACTCGATCTTGTCTTCGGGGTGGGCGACAGGGCGGCCGATCTGGCGGCCGGAGGCTTCGGCGACGGTGCGGGCGTGGGCGGCGCGTTCGGCGGTGAAGGCGTCCTTGTCCCGAGGCTGTCCTCAGCCCCAAAGTGGATCGATCGTTGCAGGTCACGAGGTTCGGCGGCACTATCGGAGGTATCGGGTTCGGCGCCAGGTGGTGGTGCTGAGCATGCGGCCGAATCCGCGCCGGGAACATCTCCGATGCGTTGACCTGCGGCAATGCCGTTCCAAGAATCGGACAGAATCTGGTTCTGTCCTATCAGCGCAACCTTGGGCCCGAGGACGGCTTCGGGAGCGGGAGGCCGGATCGGGCCTCCTCTGTACCCGGGGGCAACGGTGTCTCCACGGTCCGGATTCGATCCCTGGCCGCCGTTCGCCGCCTTCCAACGGCATGCCTATTCACCACGGTCAGCATCCCGTCCCGTGGCGTGGACATGACGAGGCATCAGCAAGGATTCACGGTCGTTCGCCCTTCCAACCTTCCCTTCGCCTGTGGCCCCCGGACGGAACGGGCACCCTTGGGCTTTCCTCTGGGCTCCGCATCCCCAGTTGTCCGCGACGCACGCAGGAGCAGGGACAGGTCTCAGACACTGACCTGGATCACGGTCCCGACATCGCCGGGCCTCCTTTCTCGTGACCACTCACAACGTGCGACCTCATGTCGTAACCAACCATGTCCCCGCCCCAAAGGGCGCTTGATCGCGCTGTGGCACCTTCTCGGGGTGTCGGAATTAGGTCTAATCCCGACACCTCGCGAGGGCGCCACCTGAAGATCAATTCCTGCTTGGGGGTGGGGCCGCGCTCGGGAGCGGAGGACCGGGTTGCGCAATCTCGGCAGTCACACCTGGAGAGTGCCCTTCCGAGATCGCGTCAATCTCGGGACCGCCACACTGAGGCTTCTCGTGGACGGTTCAGCCGCGTCAGAACCAGAGGCCGCAGTGGTGGGCGCTGTTCATGTTGATCGGTCGTACCGTGTCCGGAGCGAGCTTGAGCGCACGGTCGGCGGCATCCAGACGGGGCCATCTCGTACTGCCCGCCCCGTTGGGGTCACCGGTCCGGACGAACCTGGCCCAGTAACCCACGAGCCGGTCGGCCAGGCGCCGCTGCGCCGCGCTGAGCCCTGGGCCGTCGGGGAAGTCGAACAGGTAGAAGGTCTCGGCTCCGTGCGCGGTTGCGGGCCGGACGTGCGCGGGCAGGGGGCTGCCGCTGGGCGTGGGTGCCGACGGGTCGGCGAAGACGTAGGCGTAGGTGGACGCCTTTCTCGCGTGCTCACGGCCCGACTTCCAGGAGGGGCAGATCCAACCGCTGTCGCTGAACACGCGGCTGGCCGCCGCGGTGGGAGAGGTGAAGCGCCGCGCCGGGTAGCGTCGTTCGACCTGTGGCGCGGCCGAGGCAAAGGCGGTCTTGAGCATGGTCGGGTACTGGCGGGCGGTGATGCCTTGCGGGTAGAGGCCCAGGGTGAACTCGACGTGCTCGTCGCGGGCGTTGCCCTGCAGCAGCGGTATGGCCATCTGCTTGCCCGCGGCGAAGACCTTGGCCGGCTCTTGCGGGACGAAGCTGGTGCCGTAGGCGAGCAGCGGGAACTGGGCAGTGTACGGCAGCAGCTCGTCGGCGCTCTTGCGGCGCAGGCAGGCCACGTCGGCGCAGTCCAGCTGCCCGGCCAGAGCCTGGCCGGCGCCTCGGATCGCGTCGATCGGGTGCCAGGAGGAGATCGCGGGCATGCCCTCGCCCATCGCGCCGGCCGGGTGGCTGGTGCGGCACGAACCGCTTTGGACGATCGCCCGGTGGAACAGCCCCCGGGCGGCCGGTGAGGTCATGAGGGTGCAGGTGCTCATCGCGCCGGCCGAGGCTCCGGCGAGAGTGACCTTGCCGGGATCGCCGCCGAACGCGGCGATGTTGGCGCGCACCCAGCGCAGCGCCGCCACCTGGTCCTGCAGGCCGAAGTTGCTGGCTTCGCCGAGCTCGGGGTGGGCGAAGAAACCGAACACGCCGAGCCGGTAGTTGACGGTCACGACCACGATGTCTCCGGCCCTGACCAGCCGGGCCGGGTCGTATATCGAGCCGGTGCCGGTGATGAAACCGCCGCCGGGCGCCCAGACCATGACCGGCCGTCCCTTGCCTGGCCGGGCTGGCGTGGTCACCTCCAGGGTCAGGCAATCTTCGCTCTGCGGGGTGCCCTTGGGCATGTCAGGCGCTTGCGGCTGCAGGCACGCCGGTCCCGCTTTCGTCGCGTCGCGGGTGCCGGTCCAGGAGCTCGCCGGCTGAGGCGGCTGCCAGCGCTGCTCCCCGACGGGCGGAGCAGCGTACGGGAGGCCGCGGAAGCGTCGGATCCCGTCCTGATCCGTGCCACGTACCTTGCCCGACTCCGTCACGGCCACGAGGGCTGAGCTGTCGCCGGCATGAGCAGGCAGAGCGTTTGCCGCGAGCATCGCTGCGCAGGCCAGCGCGGTGAGGACCCCGGCGGCCGCTCGCGCGCGGCCGGTCATCGCCCGCGCCCGTTCCGCTTGGCCTGCTTGCCGCCCCAGCCGGCCAGGAGGGCTCCGGCGACGGCGGCCGTCGCGTAGAGCGTGAGCCGTACCGCGAATCCGCCCGGCAGCCAGGCGAGCAGCCCGGCGTTGCCGTGGTCGGCCAGCAGCCGGATGGCGCCCTGTGCTCCCAGCGCCAGCAGCAGCATGCCGACGATCAGCACGGTGACGTGCTTCATATGGCCTGTCCCCCATCGCTCTCGAAGGGCATGGACACGCCCCTCACCTGTTATGGTTCGATCGAACCATAACAGCCTTGTGGTGCGATCGCACCACAAAAGAACCGCAGGAGGCGACCGACATGCCGAGACAGGCCGACCATGATCGGCGCCGCCGCCAGATCGCCGAAGCCGTCTGGCGCCTGGCCGTCGGCGGCGGCCTGGAAGAGGTCACCCTGAGACAGGTCGCCGCCGAGGCCCAGGTCTCCGCCCGGCTGCTGCAGTACTACTTCGGCACCCGCGCCGACCTGTTGCTCGGCGCGCTGAAGATCCTCAACGACGATGCCGAGCACCGGGCCCGCGAACGCCTCGCCCTGCTCGGTGAGACACCCGGCATGCACGCGATCGTGCGGGGAGTGCTGCTCGAACTGCTCCCCGTGGACGAGGAACGGCGCACCCGGCACCTGGTGTACGCCGCCTACTTCGTCCGCTTCCTGACCGACCCCGACCTGGCCGGGGTCGCCCGCGACGCGCCACGCGCGCTGGAGGACCTGGTCGCCGGCCTGATCACGCAAGGCCAGGACACCGGTCAGGTGCCCCGGCGCGTCGACGCCGCGGCCGAGGCCGCCTTCCTGGTGGCCGGCGCCGAGGGGCTGCAGTCGAGTGTCCTGCTGGGGCAACGGACGGCCGACGAGGCCGTCGCGATGATCGACCATCAGCTCGCCCGCGTCTTCACCCCGAACCCTGCATGACCACCTCCCCGAACCTGTCCGTGCCCGCCACCCGCCTTGCGGCGGCGGCCGGGCGAGGACCGTCAGCCGCCCGGCCGGTGCGGCGCTCGGGTTGTCCTGGCCATCACTGTGCGCGCAGGCGATCGTTGCCCACTGGACCAACGGTGCGACGGCGGTATTGCTCGCTGGCTTGACACCGCCTGCGCGCAGATGGTCGGACGGGAAAGCAGCGATCACATCGACGTCACCTCTGCGGCGACGGACACGGACCGCCTCACCGCAGGGCTGGCTGGGCCAGCATCGCGGAGAACTACGCGGCACCCGCCGCCGAATACGGCGAGTCCGCGCCGACGGCTCACTAACGCCACTGACGGTTCGATTGCTGCTCAACCCCCGAGGCGTGATCCGCCGCTACCTTGCGGCTGGTGTCTGAGCCAGGACTCCGAGGCCGTGTTCGCTCTCCTGTCACTGCCGGGAGATGATGAGCCAGGGCCGCCGGGGCGGCCCGCCCCTCGACGGAGGGATGGGTGGGACGCCGGTCCGGTCTATGCTCAGGCCCATGGCACTGCAATGGGAACAGATCATCGTCGACTCCGCCGACCCCGTCGCTCTCGGGCGCTGGTGGGCCGAGGCTCTCGGCTGGGTAGTGGTCGACGAATCCGAGGAGATCATCGAGATCCGGCCTGAGCCGGACCAGATGCCGGGGCTGCTCTTCGTGCCTGTCCCCGAGGGCAAGACGTCGAAGAACCGGCTCCACCCCGACTTCCGCCCCGACGACCAGGAGGCCGAGGTCGCCCGGCTGCTCTCCCTCGGTGCCCGGCGCGCCGACACCGTGCAGGACGAGCAGCACTGGGTGACCCTCCTCGACCCGGAGGGCAACGAGTTCTGCGTCCTGAGTGAGCGGAAGAGCTGAGCGGAAGCACTGGCGGAAGCGCTGAGCGGAGGCCGGGCAGTTGTCCGGGGCCCCGACGTCCCACGCAGCAACACGGACAGAATTGACACGGAAGCCGGATGGCGGTGGCGCGGCGCACCCGAGCGGGCCGGCACCGAGGGGCTCGTGCCGCGCGAGTTCCTGTTCTCCTGCCCGGACTGTCCTGCGGTTCTCTGACCTACGCGGCACGACGTCGCGACGGCCTAGCCCAAGATCATTTCGTGGCGGGTTTGGAGCGTATCAGTGTCACACCCCTTCAGACAGGCCACTCGCACTCTGGACCCCCACGAGAAGGGCTGGACACTTCACCAGCTACGCCATTCCGCGCTGCAACATCTGGCAGAGGCCAGCCGCACCGCGCCCGAACTCCAGGCCAAGTCCCGGCATCAGCACTTGGGCAGCCTCGGGCGCTGCGTCCGGCCTCGGCGAGGAGACCTCCGCGCGCGTCACCGCGGAAGCTGACCCCGCCGCTCGTCGAAGAACTCGTTGACGCCCAGCTCAACGCCAAGATCGTTCTCTGCGCTAATGGCTGTACCACTGTTCCTCAACCCCGGGGTCGTGACGGGCATGTGGACGATGTGGAGGCCCGCATAAGCACCGGCGAGCGAGCAGGGCGAGTGCCGCGATGGCGTACCACTGGTAGTGGCGCAGCTCGTTTTCGATAGTGGGAAGGTAGTGGCCGACGTAGAGCAGGTGGGCGGTGCCGCTGTCCACGTACACGGTCTGGGGAGCTTGAACGTCTGTGTGTGGTGGCGGCCTTGTCAGTCGGCGGAGTGCTGGAAGCCGTGCAGTATCGCGGTGAGCCCCGGCTCGAAGTGGTCGTCGAGGGTGGTGGTGTCGGCGGCTTCGGCGAGCAGGTTGTAGTCGGGGCTGTCGGGCCGGGGTTTGCGGCTGCGCCGTTCTGCGCCGGGCTTGGTCATGGCGATGGCCAGGGCGTGGCCGATGATGAACTCGCGCAGGCAGCGGGCTATGCGCAGGGCGTGCGCCGGGGGGATGCCGTCGGCGTGGAGTTTGGTGAGCATCTTGACGCCGGTGTCGATGGCGGCGGGCGAGCGTACCGGCCGGGTGGCGAACACCTGCACGGCGTGGGCCTTTGGGAGATGCCCGGCGCGCTGGTGGCAGATGGCGAGACGCCGGAGGACGCGGGGCGGCGCGTCCTGCGGGGGGCCGGTTTGGCCGACGTCGACCTCACGTTTGCGAGCCACTTCGACTACGACGCCGCTGAGGACCGCAGCCGGCAGTTGGTTTTCACCGCACATGTCGGCTCAGCGGACGTCATCCTGTCTGCCGACCACGATGACTACACCTGGAGGCATGGCGACGCACTTCCGGCCGTCAGCAAGGAGGTCCTCGACCTGGTCCGCCGCATCGCCCCGCCGAAGCCGCTGTTGGACCCCGATGAGTGGCAGCACAGCCTGCCACGCTGGCACGTCGGCGCGAACGCGCTTGTTCGCGACCAGCATGGCCGGATCCTGCTCGTGCGCCCTGCACGGAGCCGCACCTGGCAGCTGCCCGGCGGGCAGGTTGATGCGCACGAGACGCCTCAGGAAGCAGCTGGCCGCGAGCTGCGTGAGGAGACCAGTCTGGAACTCCCAGTCGGGCCGCTGATCTCGATCTCTTTCGAGCATCCGAGTCCGGGGTGGGACCATCCGACCCAGGTCCTTCTGTTCGACCTCGGGGTTATCGAATCGGCCACGGCTCAGCTTGCCATCCTTGATCCCGATATCGCCGAGCATCGCTGGGTGCACTCCGACGAAGCCGAGCGGCTTCTCGGTCCGGCGCGTACCGCGCGTCTACGCGCGGGATACCTCGGACTTCGGCAAGGCCGGACGACGCTCGTCACCATCACCGATCCGGAGTGGTGACACCCAGCGATCCAATAGGGCGCAGAACCTCGCCCTCTCCGCGGTAGGTGGCTACGTCCGTGGCGGCCTGAGCGTGGGGACTCAGCTTGTTGTTTAAGTTCCAATCTTCGCGTTCGGTGCATTCGTGGCGAGTCGGGCGTTGCGTTGTGCGGCAGGGCTCAGGTCGTGCGCCGTGGTTTGGTGCCTTTGCGATGATGAGCTGGGCGTTTGTAGGCCACGCCGGTGGCCAGGATGCGGCCGACGTCGTAGCGCGGGACGGGCTTGTTCTTCGAGCCGGGAGGGCGTCCTGGGCCGGGTCCGGCGGGTTTGGGTGCACGGGCCAGCAGCGGCGTCTTCGTGCGGAGGTTGCGAAACCCTCGGCGGACGCGGGCGGGGGTCAGTCGCTCGGGGAGGGCGGGCTTCTCCCACGGGCGGCGTAGGTCCTCCACCAGGCCGCGCGCCAGGCGTAGTTGGGTGTGCGCGGCGAGGATCAGCCAGGTCCAGGTATCGGCGGCGTGCGGGTCACGAAGCTTCGGCTTGGTCCAGCCGAGCGTCTGTTTGAGCAGGCGGAAGGTATGTTCAAGATCGAATCTGCGGAGGAACGCCTGCCAGAGCCGGTCGGTGTCGGCCTCGGTGGCGTCGGTCTTGGACCACCACAGCCAGACCGGCTTGGGGTCGCCGCCGGAGGGCAGATGGTCGACCTGTAGCCGGATCACCGTCCCTTCGATGATGGGCAGCTCGTCAGGGAAGTCGGCCCAGGCGGCTCGGCGGGTCAGCAGAGGGTGGAGCCGGTCGAAGGCTTGGGCGTGCGCGGTGCCGTACCGGGTGGTGTCGGTGACGGTGTGCGCCTGGGAGTTGCCCCAGGTGGCCGCGTTGCCGAAGACGAACTCAGTGCCGTGCTTGGGCGGGCGGCCTCCGCCGGGGCTGGTGCGCAGGAACTCGGTGCGGGAGGGGGCGGGGCGGCGCATCACCCGGTCCGAGCGCATCCGTCCGAGGATCTCCACGGGCAGCTCAGCCAGTAGGAACGCCAGCCGGGGCACGTCGTAGCCGACGTCGATCACGATCAGTATGTCGGGGTCACCTACCTGGTGCTGACCGGCCTCGATCAATCCGGTGACGACCTCGCGCAGCTGGCGAGCGGTGAGCGCGGCGACATCAGCGCCCGGCTCCAGCCGGATCGCGTCCAACATGGCGGTCCAGCTGGTGCGGCCGGTCTCCAGTGCGGCGATGATCGAGTACGGCCAGCCCGGGATCATCCGGTGTTCGTTCTTGCCGCGGCCGTAGGTGTGGCAGAAGGTCCGATCCGGGCAGGTGGCGGCGTCGGGCCGCAGCCACGGGCTGACATCGGCGGCCAGCACGATCCGGCCATCGGCGGCACGTGGCAGCGGCAGGGCCGCCAGCACCTTGCGAAGGCGGGCGAACTCGATGCGGCCGTGGTTGAGCCCGTCATACAGCGCGCCGTGTTCGGGTGCCAGTGCCAGATCCACCAGCGTCTTGACCGGCCCGTCGGTGCATAACACCGCCTCGGTCAGCTCGAACAGCTCATCGCTGCGCGCGCTCAGGCAGCCGTAGAACGCTTGCCGGAACCGCGACAAGGCGGCCAGGCCGTTGCTGCCGGGGTGGATTTCGCGGCTATCGGTTCGGGTAGCCGTCACGCATGCCAGAGTGGACATCGCGGTCACCGCGTCGCCTCGGAGACTCTTGCATGAGCCCGAAGATGAGACGGTGACCGTCTCACGTCACGGCGACACGCCGTACCGAACAGCTACAATCCGTTATGCGTGATTCGACACCTGAGCCGGTGAATGCGGTAAATGTGGAGATCAGGCGACAGGCTCAGGGGCGAACCCCGATGGTTCGCCTGTCCGTGGTCACGTGTCATCGCCGTCGAGCCGACAAGCCTCAGCGATGGCTTGGGGATCCCAATAGAACGGGCGGCATTCCAGCATGCGTCCATCCCGCACGGTGATCAGTTGCATGATCAAGGCGTCGACCTGCTTGCCGGTGGCGCGGGCCCGGAAGCGGACCCGATTCCGTACGATGACGGTGTTGGTGTCCCCCCAATGTTGTTGTTCCAGGAACTCCATCGCCTCCCAGACCTCACTGAAAACGGCCAGAAATCGCTCCATCTCCTCATGCCCACGCCAGACCCCGGTTCCGGTGAACGGCAGTCCTGGAGCCTGGTGCAGCACCACCTCTGGGTCCAGCAAAGCAGCAACGGGTTCGTAGCTGGCCTTACCGAAACCGCCCGTGGCCACGTACGCGGCCTCGGCCGCGTAGAACCTCTCCATGACCGTCCACGCATCGTCAGCTCGCTGTCGGCCTGGCTGCTCCCCGCCGACCTGGGTCTCTGACGTCTTTACTGTGCTCATGACCCGAGCATCTCTAGTGTCCCGGATTCCCGCTGGCGTGAATCGGACCTCTCGCTCAACTCACCTGGGCCCCACAGGACTCCTCGCACCACGAAGGATGCTGATCATAGCTGGCGAGCGAGAGGTTAAACGAGAAGCTCAGGGCTTGTGTCCGAGCCGGCCGCGGATCTCGCCAGCACGTCCGCAATGCGGGCACGGCCGGTACCGCCACGGCAGCAGTACAGAACGGAGCACGCGGGTGCCGTGACAGCGTGGGCACTTGGTGAGCGGGTTCCGGGCGGCGCTTGCCCAGAGCACGATGAGCGCGGCAACGGCGAGCGCGAGCAGAAGCAACGTGTGATCCACTTGGGCCTCCATTTCTGGGTAGCGGCAGCGATCGGGGTAGCGGTGCCGCTACCTGCCTTCGCTACCTGGTTGATGTGGGGAAACGGCTGAAGGTAGCGGGGTAGTGGCACCCGGCGCCTCACCCCTGGAATCGGGGCTGTGCGAGCTGCTGAAGGTGAGAGATTGCCGCTACCCACTGACCGGCTCCCGGCGTTCCAGAAGGGCATCGAGGGCTTCCCGACGGCACCCCTTCAGGACCTGGCCGTCCGCCTTGACGTTCTCGCTGGGCACGCCAAGACCACGCAGTAGGGCGCTGATCGACTCGGGCGTGATGCCCTCGTAGAGCTCCGGGCGCTGCTCGTCGAGCAGCTGCGCCAGGCGCTGCCACGACACCCCCGGCCGACCCGCCGGCCATACGCGGACGACGTCCACCACCACGTCGAGGCGGGGCGCATCGGCGCCGTCGGAGCCGATGATCTGGCCGCCGCGGAGCTGAGCTGCCCGGGCCAGGATCTTGGCGGCTTCCTCCGGAGTGGGGAACTGGGACCGTACCGCGAGCCGGTGACCATCGCCCATCCGGCGTCGATGCCGGGCCGGTAGCCGGTCGCGGTGATGCCGGCCCGGTAGGCGCCGGTGCCGAGGATCATGTCGTTGGCGATGTGGTCTTGGATGGCCAGGCAGGCGCGCATGGTGACGCACCTGGTGATGTTCGGCGGCACCGACTTCTTGTCCGGGATCTGCGTGGCCAGGATCACGATGAGATTCAAGGCTCGGCCGCGCTTGATGAGCCGCTCGGCCGCGGCGGCAACCTCCTTATTGACGAGCAGCTCGTGGGCCTCGTCGATGAGGATGACGACCGGGTGCAGGCCGACGCCCGCCGCAGCGAGTTCGGGGGTGACCTTGCCCTCGGGGGCGCGGCCTTCCCTGCGGTACTTCTTGATCCGGCGGCCGCGCCGCTCGGCCTCCGCGAGCCCCCAGGCGATGATGCGGGCGCCGCCTTCGAGGGCTTCGTCGTCGACGCCGCAGTAGTACTCGGAGCAGAGGCCGTGCTCGTCGAAGTCGCCGAAGTCCGCGGTGCCTTTGAACTCGGCGATGCGGAACTCGACGGTGGGGTCGAGCGCGGCCATGAGCGCCAGGGCGCGGGCGAAGTACGACTTGCCGCTTCCGGGGACGCCGCCGACCAACCAGTTGCGCTGGAAAAGCTCGCTGGCCACGGGCCGCTGCCGCTGGTCGGCGCCGAAGTCTGCAGGCTCGAACACCGACGTGCGCGTGTTGTCGGCAAGCAGCGACCACCGCGGCTGCCGCATCTTCGACGCGGGCAGGTAACCGATCCAGAGGTCGAGCTGGCCTTCGTGGTCGGGGCCCACCGATGGCCAGACCTGGTCCTGTGGCAGGCGGAGGGCGGACGACAGCGCGCGCCGTGCCTCGCATACCTTCACCGCCTCCACACCACGGGGAAGGTTCACCCTGGCCAACATGCCCGGCCCGTCCCGGTGAATCTCCGTCGGGAACTGGATCGCCGCCGGGTCCTTGATGCCCGCGATGCCGATCGAGCAGAGCGCCTCCCGCACCATCTCCGCCGTGAGTCGCCGGAATCTGGTGGTCACCACAGCTGGGCTGACGATCGGCCGGGCGGCCGGCCGCCCGATGCGGCCGAGCGCAAGCGTGAACCCACTCCCGGCCAGCTGCAGCCACGGCGACGGCATCATCAGGGCGGCGGCAGCCCCAGCCCCGAGCGTGGCCACCGCGCCACCGAGCAGCACAGGCATGCGAGCCCGTACGTGCTCAGCGCGCACCTTGTCGAGCTTCAGATACGCCTCGTGGTCCTCCTTGGCGATCGCGCTGCGCCGTAGGGGCTTCAGCTCAGCGTCCGTAGCCCAGCGCCACGCCCCGCGGATGGTGACGCCTATCCCGCGCGGCGCCCACCAAGCCGTCTTCGCCGCGTATTTCGGGGCGCGGACGGTGTGGAAGGCAGTCGTGTAGGCGATGTGGCCGATCCACCAGCGTGCCGCCGCCTCGAAGTCGCGCCGGTTCCGGGCCCAGGCAGGGAAGATCGGCCGCCGCTCGTCCTCGGAGCGGCCGGTGACGGTGGCGTACACGGTGGCCGGGTTGTCGTCGTCCTCGTCGTCGGGTAGGTCGACGGGTCGGTCGGTGACGATGTCGGTGGGCTCGTCGAGGACCTCGGCGTCGTGGTCGACGACGTCGAGGTCCTCTCCGGGCTCGGTGCTGGCAACCACTCAGGAACCTGCCGCGATGATCAGGGCCGTGATGAACAGCCACAGGTGGTGCCATACCGCAGGTCCACGGCCGGTTTCCGGCCGGATGACCGGCCAGATTTTCTTTCCGCCTGTGACGAGGTTCTCACCCGCGCTGCCGGTACTCGTCCCTGAGGAGGCGTTTGTACAGTTTGCCGGTGGGGTGGCGGGGCAGTTCCTCGCGGAAGTCCACGGACCTCGGGCACTTGTAGTGCGCGAGGTGCGCGCGGCAGTACGCGATCAGCTCGGCCTCCAGCGCCGGGCCCGCCTCGTCCATCGACGCGGGTTGCACCACGGCCTTGACCTGCTCGCCCATCTCCTCGTCCGGGATGCCGAAGACCGCCACGTCCGCGACCTTGGGGTGGATCGACAGGACGTTCTCGGCCTCCTGCGGGTAGATGTTGACCCCGCCAGAGATGATCATGTACGAGCGGCGGTCCGTCAGGTAGAGGAAGCCGTCGGCGTCGAGGTAGCCGATGTCGCCCAGCGTCGTCCAGCCCCTACCCTGGGGGTCCTGGACGGAGCGGGTCTTGTCGGGGTCGCCGTGGTACTCGAAGCGGGCGCCGCTGTCGAAGAAGACCGTCCCGCGCTCCCCCACCTGCAGCTCGGCGCCGTCGTCGTCGCAGACGCGCACGGTGCCGAGCAGCGAGCGGCCGACGGTGCCGCGGTGCTGGAGCCAGTCCTGCGGGCTCGCGTAGAGGAAACCGTTGCCCTCGGTTCCCGCGTAGTACTCGTGGACGATCGGCCCCCACCAGTCGATCATCTTCTCCTTGACCGGGACCGGACAGGGGGCGGCCGCGTGGATGGCGCACTGCAAGGAGGACAGATCGTACTTTTTCCGCGTTTCTTCGGGCAGCTTGAGCATCTTGATGAACATCGTCGGCACGAGCTGCGTGTGCGTCACGCCGTACGTCTCGACCAGCTCCAGGTACCGTTCCGGGTCGAAGCGCTCCATCACCACGACCGTCGCGCCCAGCCGCTGGAAGGTCAGGCAGTAGCGCAGCGGGGCGGCGTGGTAGAGCGGCGCCGGCGACAGGTACACGCTGTCGGACGTCGGCGCGAACAGGCCCTGCACCAGCCTGAACAGCGTGCCCGGCGCGTCGAGCGGGGCCGCCGGCAGGGCGGGCTTGACGCCTTTGGGCCTGCCGGTGGTGCCGGAGGAGTAGAGCATGTCCGCGCCCTGGACCTCGTCCTCGATCGGCGTCACCGGGTGCGCGGCCACCGCCTCCTCGTAGGAGGAGAAGCCGTCGGCGGTGCCGTCCAGCATGAGCCGCAGCTCGACGCCGGGAGTCTCGGCGGCGATGGACGTGGCCGGCTCGGCCAGGTCGGCGCTGGAGATGAAGACCCGGGCGCCGCAGTTGTCCACGATGTAGGCGAGCTCGTCCGTCTGCAGGCGGGAGCTGATCGCCGTGTAGTACAGCCCGGACCGGTGCGCGGCCCAGGCGATGGCCAGGAAGAGCGGATGGTTGGCGAGCATGAACGCGACGTGGTCGCCGGGGCGCAGGCCGGCGGCGCGGAAGAGGTGGGCGAGCCTGTTCGACTCCTCGTCGAGCCGGCGGTAGGTGATGATCTGTCCGGAGCCCGCCATGATCACAGCGGGCTTGTCAGGGGTGACGGCTGCGATGGCTCCCGGATACATGACCGAACAGTATTCTGCTGGACGCGCGTCGCGCCAGCATCCTCCCGGGCACGGCGCAGCCGCGGCCCCTCGACGGGACCGCGGCGAGCCGGGTCAGGCGGCGGAACCCGCCGTCACTGCGCGGGGATGACCGAGCCCTGGTACTTCTGCTGGATGAAGTCCTTGACCTTCTGGTCCTGCAGGAGCTTGCCGAGGGTGACGATGTTGGCGTCCTTCTCGTGTCCCGCGCGCACCACGAGGCCGTTGACGTACGGGTTGCCCTCGGTCTTCTCCAGCGCCAGAGCCTGCGACGCGGGCTTGAGCCCGGCCTCGATGGCGTAGTTGCCGTTGATCACCGCGGCGTCGACGTCGTCCAGGGAGCGGGGCAGCTGCGCGGCCTCCAGCGGCTTGAAGACCAGCTTCTTCGGGTTGTCGGTCACGTCCCGCTCGGTGGCGGCGGTTCCGACGCCGTCCTTGAGCTTGACCAGGCCGTTGTCAGCGAGCAGCTTGAGCGCGCGGCCCAGGTTGGTGGCGTCGTTCGGGACGGCCACGGCGGCCCCGCCGGGCAGCGCGGCCAGGCTGGTCAGCTTCTTGGAGTACAGGCCGAGCGGCTCCAGGTGCACCGGCGTGACGAAGCTCAGCTTGGTGCCCTTGGAAGCGTTGAAATCGTCCAGGTACGGCTTGTGCTGGAAGAAGTTGGCGGCGAGCTGGCCCTCGTCGAGCTGCACGTTCGGCTGCACGTAGTCGGTGAACTCGACGACCTCCAGCTTCAGCCCGGCGGCGGGCGCCAGGTTCTGCTTGACGAAGTTCAGGATCTCCGCGTGCGGCACGGGGCTGGCGCCCACCTTCAGCACGCTGTCGGCCGACTCAGCCTTCTCCGTCGTAGCGGACTGCGACGTTCCACATGCGGCGAGCAACAACGACAGGGCGACAGCGCCCGCAATACGGCGAATTTTCATGATTTTTCCTTTATTTATGCGATAGACGCCGAGCGACTACGTCGCCCAGACTCTGGATCAGCTGCACGATCACGACGAGCAGCACGACGGTCACGATCATGAGCAGGGTCTCGAACCGCTGGTAGCCGTATCTGATGGCCAGGTCGCCCAGCCCTCCCCCGCCGATGGTCCCTGCCATGGCCGAGTACCCGATGAGCGCGACGACGGTCACCGTCAGCCCCGCGATCAGCCCCGGCAGCGCCTCTGGCAGGAGCACCTTGCGCACGATGGCGAGACGACCGGCCCCCATGGCCTGGGCGGCCTGGATCACGTCCCGGCTGACCTCGCGCAGCGCCGTCTCGACGAGCCGCGCGAAGAACGGCACCGCGCCCACGGTGAGCGGCACGACCACGGCGGCCGTCCCGATGGAGACGCCGACGAGCAGGCGGGTGAACGGGATGATGGCGATCATCAGCACGATGAACGGCAGCGACCGCCCGACGTTGACGACGAAGCCCAGCACGGACCTGACCGCCGGAAGGGGCCGCAGCCCGCCCCGGTCGAACACGACCAGCGCCACTCCCAGGGGCAGCCCGAACAGCACGGTGAAGAGGGTCGACCAGCCGACCATCTGCGCGGTCTCCCCGGTGGCCGCCCACAGCAGCGGCGCCATCTCGTCCCAGCTCATGAGCCCTCCACACCCTTCGTTCCGGACGAACGCCTCACGAGGCCTCCTCCACGAGCAGCCCGCGCGAGCGCAGGTAGTCCAGCGCGGGGGCGGTGTCACCGGTCAGGGAGACGCGCAGGCGTCCGACGGACCCGCCCGCGAGGTCCTCGATCGAGCCGCCCAGGATGCTGACGTCCACGTTGAACTTGCGCACCACCTCCGACACGACCGGCTGCTGCGGGTCGCCGGTGAAGGTGAGCGTGACCGAGCCCGCCGGCGCCGGCTCGGGGAGGGGGAAGATCTCCCTGGTCAGACGGGAGCCCGGCGTCCTGATGAGGTCGGCGATGGTGCCGGACTCCTCGACGCGGCCGTCCGCCATGATGGCGACCGAGTCGCAGACGCGCTTGACGACGTGCATCTCGTGCGTGATCAGCAGGATCGTCAGGCCCAGCTCGGTGTTGAGCCGCTTCAGCAGGGCGAGGATCGACTCGGTGGTGGCGGGGTCGAGCGCCGAGGTGGCCTCGTCCGAGAGCAGCACGGCGGGGTTGCCCGCGAGCGCCCTGGCGATGCCGACGCGCTGCTTCTGCCCGCCGGACAGGCGGGCCGGATGGTCCTTGCCGCGCCCGGCGAGCCCGACGACGTCGAGCAGCTCAGCCACCCGCCGCTCCCGTTCGGCCCTGGGCACGCCCATGACCTCCAGCGGGAACGCCACGTTGCCCGCGACCGTGCGCGAGGAGAGCAGCGCGAAGTGCTGGTGGATCATGCCGATGCGCTGCCTGGCGCGGTTGAGCTCCTTACCGGGCAGCGCTGTCAGGTCCTGTCCGGCGACGGTCACCGTACCCGCCGTGGGCCGTTCGAGCAGGTTGACGCAGCGCAGGAGCGTGCTCTTGCCGGCGCCGCTCTGGCCGAGCACGCCGTAGATCTCGCCCTCGCGCACGTGCAGGTCCACACCGTCGAGGGCGACGGTGTTGCCGTACAGCTTGCGCAGGCCTGAAGCCTGAATCACGAAAAATCCCCACGAGTGAGAGCGGCCACCTGGAAGGCCGCGGAGACGAGCACCATCGGACGGGTGCGGATCAGCGCGTGCCAGGGGGGAAAGGCAGGTGGCTCAGCCTGCGCAGCACGAAACTGGGTGCGATCATCGGTGAACTTCCGAGGGAGTGCGGACGGGGGCTCGACTAGCGGGCGTTACACGCCATGACGCACATTCGCCCACGACGCATGCCGAAACGACGCATGCCGAAACACAGGGCGCCCGCGGGGGCGCTCAGCTCGTTCGCGTATGCCTCGTCCACGCCGGTGCTAACAGTCCCTTTGCTTCCCGATATTCCCGACATCCTTGGTGATGTACGTCACTCGCTCTTCTCGGCCAGGCCTCCACGCGTGCGGCCCGACGACCGCGAGGTCCTGCGCGCCGCCTTCGGTCGCGGCGAGCCTGACGCGCGAGGTGTCGATCGGGAAGCGGTACATGTTGTCTCCGCGGCTGCGCGCCGCCCAGGGTAGGCAGCCGAGGCCGAGCGCCAGCGCACAGCCCCGGCCGAGTGCCGCATCCTCAGCGTGGCGGCCGGCCTGATCGACCAGCTCCTCGAAGATCCGCCCGCTCCAGGTAGGGATCGCGCAGAGGCGTGACGCGCTCGGCGTGAGCGGCCTTGATCTCGACCATGCGGGGGCCCGGCGCGTAGAAGCGCCCCTTCGTCTCGCCGTACGGCTGAAGCCAGCCCTTGGCGGCCAGGTCGCGCAGGTCGCGGGCCGCCTGCCCCTGGCTGAGCCCCTCGTCGGCCTGGTAGCGGCTCCGGCGCAGCCGCCGGTTGACGAAGACCTCGTAGAGGGCGGACACCGACCGGGTGTTGAGCCCCTCGTCGTCGACCTGCTTCTCCAGCAGCATCCAGATCTCCCCCGCGTCGGCGAGGCGACGCCCCACCCGCTGGGCCTGCATGTGATGGGCGCGCAGGCAGAACCGGACCCACGCGAGCGTGTCGCCGTGCGGGCTCCACTGTCTCCGGCCCACCTCGCCGAGCACGTCGTAGTAGTCGACGGTGGTGCGCTGCTGGCCGAGCCACTCTTCGATCGAGGAGAACTCGGGGGACGTGATCTGATCCCTGCCCAGGACGAGCGTCTGCAGTGCGCGGGACATGCGGCCGTTGCCATCGCGCCAGGGATGGATCTTGACGAGGTTAAGGTGCGCCATAGCGGCCCGGACATAGCTCGGCGCCTCCCGGTCGCCCTCGTTGAGCCACACGATCAGCTCGTCGAGAAGATCGGGCACGAGTCCGGCGTCAGGCCCCTCGTAGACCACCTGCCCGGACTCGGAACCGCGGATGTAGATGAGGCCGGGCCGTAGCGCTCCCGGCGTCTTGTGGCGGTGGTGGCCGATCATCATGAAGTTGAGCCCGTTGAGCAGCCCCACGTCGTAATGGAGAACGGGAGCCCGCGACAGCACCTGGATGTAGGTCAGCGCCTGCTGGTAACCGGCGATCTCGCGCGTCACCGAAGCGGAGGTCTCCAGTGGCTCCTCGCCCGACATGATGGACTCGATGTCCTCGACACTGGCCTGGTAGCCCTCGATCGAGTTGGAGCCCTGGATCGCGCGCGCCTGGAGCTGCCTGCGGAGCTGACCGTCCCAGCGGTGGGTCTCGGCCAGGCGGTACTTGAGGTCGCGGCGCATGTCCTCGATCTCTTCCAGCACCGCCTTGTCGACGGGGTCGAGCGCGGGCGTCTCGTACAGCATGCCGTCATGCGAGCATGAACGAATCATCTAGTCAAACACTGGGATGATTTATCCATCTATCGCCCAGTGTCGTCAGCGAGACAGGGTGCGCGCCGCACGGCGAGCGGCAGCGGCTGCGCTTCCTGCGGGGGCTTCTGATAGGGACTTCCCGCGGAGGGCCCGCGGGGGCCGGCATGCCGCCGCCCGCCGTCCCCCTCTGGGAGGAC
>NZ_JBEXUP010000074.1:0-43854 GCF_040614375.1 Nonomuraea sp. NPDC005983 | reverse complement strand
TCACTGGAACTCGGTTGCCGCCGGCCGAGGCCAGCAGCATCATCGCCCGTCGATAGCGCACTGTGTTGGTGCTGCCCCGGCGCACGATCCGTTGTAACTGCTGGCCCTCCTGGTCGGTCAGCCTCCTGATCTTGACCAGCTCCGCCACCACGCCCCCAAACCCGTCGGATGTCCGTCTCATCCAACCGGTTCCGGCCCCGCCGCCGCCAACCCGGTAAACGTTCCCGGTCAGAGCACTAGCGTTGCGCGGCGATGATCTCGGTGAGCTTGGCAGTGACCAGGGGGCGGAGTCGCACGGCGTCCGCGATGACGGACAGTTTCGGTGCGGCGGGATCGAACCGGGGCCAGGCGGATCCGCTGGCCGGTACGCCGGTTCGGGCGAATTCGACCCAGGCGGACTGCATGGCATCGGATACCCCTCGGTCTATCTGGTCGTAGTCGTCGGCGGGGTCCAGGTTGCCGAAGACGTACCGAATGTCGCAGGTGTGCTTGGCGAGTTCACCCGTTCTCCGGCCACCTGGCGAAACGCGGTCGAAGCGGTAGTAGTAGGCGGGGTGGCCAAGGAGGCTGGACCGCTGGAGCGCCGCATATGCCGGTTCGACGAAGATGGCCGTGGTGAACAGCAGGTCCAGCGCTTCATAGCTGGTCAGCTGGTGTGAGCGGAGTTCGGCCAGGACGTCGTCGGCTTCGGCGCCGGCGAGCGCTCGCGCCATGCGTTCGATGATGGCGTCGGGATAGGTGCCGGTGGGCTTGATGAAGTAGCGGGCCTCGTTCGTGACGTGGCCGAGCAGGATCGGCAGCTCCGTCGGCGCGCCGGGGAAGCCGGTGGCCGACAGCACGTCGTTGTCGGGAAGGGGCGTCCACACCAGGTTCGCGGGCGTGTGCACCTGACCGGCAGGCGGCACGGCGCCGGACAACTCATGCGACAGCGCGGCAATCTGCGCGGTGGGGACGTGCCGCAGGACGGACAGGTCGGCGCCGCCCAACCGGTCGAACAACTCGGCGGTCGCGGTCACCGCCCTCGCAGGTGCGGCGGGAGGGTTGGGCGCGGCGGCGATCGGTTCGCCACCGCCGCTTTGCATGATGGCCCGGTGGAAAAGCCCGCGTGCCTTGGGCGCAGCGAGCAGGCTGCGTACGGAGACGGCGCCGGCGGACTGGCCGAACACGGTGACGTTGCCGGGGTCGCCGCCGAAGGCCTGGATATTGTCCGCGACCCAGGTCAGCGCGGCGATGTGGTCGAGGATGGCGAAGTTGGCGCCGATGGCTGGGTGCGCGGCCAGCCCGAAGGCGCCGAGACGGTAGTTGACGGTGACCACGGTGACCCCGCGCGAGGCCAGGCGTGCGCCGTCGAAGCCGTCCTCGGAACCGGCGCCGTAGAGGTAGCCGCCGCCGTGGATCCACACCATCACCGGTTGGCGCCCCTGACCTCCCAGCTCCGGCGTCCAGATGTTCAGGTACAGGCAGTCCTCGGACTTGTCCTGCGTGCGGAGGTTGAACATCGCCGGGATGAACTGCGGGCACGCCGGGCCGAACCGCGTGGCCGGCCGCACGCCGTCCCAGCGCTCGGGAGGTGCTGGAGGCCGCCAGCGCAGATCACCGACAGGAGGCCGGGCGAAGGGCAGGCCAAGGAACCAGAAGATCCCCTCCTGTTGGCGTCCCTCGACATCGCCCTGCTGGGTGTGGACCCGTGGATGCATGGTGGATTCCTTTCTCCGTGAGGGACGTCGAAGCCCAGGCTGACCGGGGACCGAGACGGAGTGCGGCTGCGGACCGCGCAGGCCCGCGTGGTGGTCCCGGGGCGGCGCGGATACCAGCGCCGCGCTATGGCTGCGGGTCACCCACCCGGGCTGCGACGAACGAGGACAGGAGCGCGGCCAGTTCGGGATCGTCGACCTTGGACTCGGCTGCGTTCAGGAGCGAATCAATGATCGAGACCAGGTGCGCGTGGTATTCGGCGACCAAGGCCGCGGCGCGTTCCGGGTCTCGCGCTTCCAAGGCGTCGACCAGGGTGACGCGCTTATCGGCCAGTTCACGGGCCGCCAGCTGCCACCGATCGAGCCGCCCCTCTGACAGTTCGAGGGCGATACCCAGCTGGATGTCCATGAGGACCTTGGCCAAGGTGGTCAACAGCGGGCTGTGGGCGGCGACCCACAGCGTGGTGAAAAACCGCTTCAAGCCGCCTATGACATCGCCGACACTCCCCTCCGGCACCTCCCCGGCGACATGGCGCAAGGAGGCCAGCTCCTCGGCCGTGGCCCGCTCCGCGGCCAGCTGGGCGCCACGGGCGTTCAGGGCCTGCGCCACGTCGAGAAGATCGAAGAGGCCAGTCCGCTCCACCTCAACCACCGATGCCAGCAAAGTGGCGATCAGTGTGTCGGCGTTGGCACGCACGTATGACCCGCTGCCGTGCCGAACGTCGACCAGGCCGGTTGCGGACAAGACACGAACGGCTTCCCGGACGGTTGCGCCGCTGACGCCGTAGGCCACCGCCAAGTCACGCTCAGCCGGCAGCTTTGAGCCGTCTGCCAGCTCACCGCTGAGGATGCGCCGACGAAGATCGGCCAGGATCTGGTCGGCGACTCGGCCGCGGGTGATCTTGGGGATCGATGCTGCCTCATCCATGAGATATCTCCATCCCGCGCGACCCCACAACCCCCTCGACACTAAGTCACCTAGAGACTAGGTGTCAAAGCGATAGTGTTCACCGGGCAGTCTCCGGGATCTCACTGAACGAGCGATCGGATGCACGCGCCCGAGGGGCCGTCCAGGCAGCAGGAGGTCGGGCCGCACGGCTGCGGCAGGTGCGCCGGTCATCGGCGCGGACAGGGGCCCCTGTCTGGCACGCAGACTCCGGCCGCCGCACCACCGCCGCGCCCGATGCTCAGGCGATGTCGCCGGTGATATAGCGCTGGACGGTCGGCGCGACCGCAGCGACGATCTTGTCGATCTCGGCGGATGCCAGCGGTTCGTACTCGGTGACGTACCGGATCACGCCCAGCCCGGCCAGTTGCGCGGCCACCAGAGTCGCCCGGAACTCCGGCTGATCCACCTCGACCGAGTACAGCACTCGTACCACGATGTGCTTGATCATGAAGTCGTGCAGCGCGTGGCCGGCCTGCTCATGGCTGGTAACACTGCGCAGGAGCGCGACGAACACACCTCCGCCGACGGTGTCACAGTTGGTCAGGAACGTGCGCACCATCCGCCGGCCGAGGTCGTCGGCGTTCCCGTCGAGCAACCGCTCCACGAGTTCATTGAGGTCGAACGGGACATTGATCACCGCCTCGGCGAACAAGCCCTCCTTGCTGCCGAACCAGTGCTGGTCGAGCACGATCATCGGCCGTCCCCAGCGGCAGACGTTTCGCAACGTCCAGGCGCACTTCGCCGTAGGGCTGAACGTGCTGCCAGAACAGCGGCGTCAGTCCGCGCCGATCCTCAGGCTTGAGGTGCCTGGCCCGCTCCGGGGTGGCCAGGACGTCCTGGAGCATCAGGGTGTTGCTGTATTCACTGAACTAAGAAACCTGATGCTCAGCAGTAGCGCCTCACCTCGTTAGCTGCCGAAGCGGGCCAGGCAGAAGTCAGCCAGTTTCGGCGGAGTCGAGATGGCGGGTGTCACCGAGGTTGACGGCCTGGCGGCTGTGGTAGAAGTCGTCTTCGTGCGGCGTGGCGATGCTGCCGGATGGCGCCCGGAAAAAGGCATGGCCGACCGCTTTGATCGGCATCTCGATCCAGGACGCCAGGACGACCGCCAGGGAGCCACCGTGCGTCACGATGATCTGGTGTTCGCAGGAACGCTGCAAGATTTCGTCCATGGCCGCGTAGATGCGCTAGATCGTCGGAAGGCCGACCGCGTTGGACGCGTCAGCCTCGAAGTACTCCGTCGCGGCGAAGAGGCCGGCGTGATCCTCGAAGAAGCTCCTGACGCCGTCGATCGAGTCATGGACGATGACGTTCACCGCCTTGGTCCCGTCGGTGCTCGCCACCGCCAGCGTCCACTTGGCCCCCTTGGGAAGCTGGCCGTACGCCTTCTTCATGGAATCCCAGAAACCGTCGTTGTCAGAAATCGTGGAAACAGCCATGACGTGCACGGTGGCACTCTCCTCGTTGACTCTCGGATTTACTCGGCAATTGGTGTGAAGGTACTGTGCGGCACCATTCTTGAAGTCGTAGATCGCGACGGTCTGAGGATCCTCGAGCGGATCGTCCGAAGGCATCAAGAAGTGGGTCTCGCTGATCGGGAGCAGCTCGTAGTCGAGCTGTTCTGGTTTATTGAGGAGTTGCGCCTCCATGGGGTTCAGGGTGAATTTGAGGTGGAGCTTTCCGCGTTCGGCCGCCACTTCGTAGCGGGTGCCGGGGCGTTCGTAGGAGCCTTCGTACCTGGACAGATCGAGGGCCAGGGTCGGGTCGGGCTCCGGCAGGTCGGGGATCGTGACCGCGCCAAGGTCGGCCAGGATTTCGTTGAACACCTTCCGGTAGAAGCTGTCGCGCGGCCCGGCGTTCGCCAGCATCGAGACGGCGATGTTCGATTCCGGCAGGATCCGCAGGCGGGCGCTCTGGCTGACTGCGCTGCCGTCGTGGGCGTAGACGGTTTGGCCGTGCCAATCGCACACGATGAGGCCGAGCGCCCATTCCGGCCCGAACATGTATGGGTCAGGTATGGGGACCCGCGACTCCGTCATCTCACGGATGACGCCGGGTGAGACGATTCTGGTCCCGTTCGGCGCCTTTCCTTGGTTAAGGAAGACGTACGCCATCGTCAGCAATTCCCGGGCTGTCGTGCTGACGTTGCCTCCGGGGCCGAAGGAGCGCGGCAGGTGACCCAGCGGTGAGAGGATGGGCCCCTCTTGGAGGGATCGGATCAGGTATCCGGTCGCGGCCCGGTCCTGGTCCGTGTGCTCACGCCGGCTGCTCGTCGAGGTCAGCCCCAAGGGGTTGAACAGACGATCCTTCATGATGTCGTCCCACCGCTTGCCGTCGATCACCTCCATGATGCGGGCGAGGATCGCGTAGCCCAGGGCCGCGCTGTAGCCGTGAGTGTGGCCCAAGGGGTGGACCTGGCGCGCGCCGGCGATGTTCTCCACCATGCGCTCGTACACATCGTCGTCCTCGCCCGGATCTCCGTAGCTCTCCTCGATGCCGTTGGTGTGGTTGAGGAGATGGCGGGGTGTGACCTTGGCGCTGACGCCTGGGTCGGCGACCCGGAAATCAGGGAGGTAGCTCCGCACCGGCTCGTCCAGGGCGACTTTCCCCTCGTCGACGAGCTGCATGAAGGCGAGGGCGGTCCATGTCTTGGATACGGAGCCGCACTGGTAGATGGTGTCGGTCGTCGCGGGCTCCCGCGTGGAGATGTTCTTGACGCCGACCGCGAAGTCAGTGATCTCCCCGTCGCGAAGGACGCCGATCGCAGCACTCGGAATCCGGTACTCCGCGAGCAGCTCGGAGACGCGAGCTCGCATCCGGGTCACATCCAACGCTCTTGTCATAAGGGGTTCCTCGTCATGCCGGATTCTTTCCAAACAAGAAAAGGCTACGTTGCATTTCAAGTCCCGTCAACGAGAAACCCCCTGTTGATGTGCTTAGTGCTGCACTTTCATGCCGATCGTTGCAACAGCATTGTTGATAAATGCAATCCACGCCGACCAGCCGTTGCAATGTACTGTTGGTGAACGCACCCATGAACCCGAACCGACAGGAAACGAGCCGATGCCCGGAGGCAGACTGACCCACGAGGATCGCCGGCAGATCGCGATCTGGCTGGCCGAAGGGCTGGGATACGCCGAGATCGCCAGGCGGCTGGGCAGACCCACATCCACGATCAGCCGCGAAGTGGCACGCAACATCGCGCCCAGCGGCTACCTGGCCGACCGCGCCCAGCAGGCCGCCGGGCAGCGCGCCCGCCGCCGCAGACCGGTTCAGGCCACGGAGCCACCAGCCGACGGGCGCCCGGCCGAGTCCGTGCGCGGTTTCGTGGAGCAGTTCGCGACGCTGCTGGTCGGGACCGGCCTTCCCCGGATGCCCGCTCGCGTGTTCGTCTGCCTGCTCACCTCCGACTCCGGAAGCCTGACGTCCGCCGAGCTCGTACGCCAGCTACAGGTCAGCCCGGCGTCGGTGTCCAAGGCCATCGGCTACCTCGAGGCGATCGAGCTGGTCAGACGCACACAGGATTCCGGCCGCCGCGAACGGTACCTCATCGACGACGACGTCTGGCTCCGGGCGATCAAAGCCGACACCGGGGCACACGCCGAGGTCGCGGCGGCTGCGCGGCACGGGATCGAGATCGTCGGCGTCGGCACGCCCGCCGGTACCCGGCTGGGCCAGATGGCTCAGTTCTTCACCTGGATCAGTGACCAGATGAACGACAGCGGCCTCACCGACGCCGTCGTGCACGACTCGCAGACAGTGCTGGCCGCGCTGGTGTACGCCGCTCGGCCACTCACCGTGGACGAACTCTCCACGGCACTGGACTGGCCCATCCAGCGGGCAGCCGACGCCCTGGACGCGATCAGCCGTCGTCCGATCCTCTCCGACCCGCTCACCGTGGAGCAGGTCGGACGCGGCGCGTACGCCATCACCCCGAGGCCGGACCGCCTGAGCTCCGCGCAACGCGACGCACTGATCGCCAGTCCGCACTCGACCCGAGAGACTCGAAAATGACGAAGCCGTACAGACGTCGCAACCGCGATCCTCCAGCCACCCGCGCGCCTGCCGGACAGCGTCGCAGTTCCGAGATCAACGCCATCTCGGAAGTGCACTCCCAGGTGTGACTTCCGAGGTCACCGGGGGTGAGGAACCGGTGGACAGTCGTTGGCACTGAGAAGGATCTTGATTGCAGCGAGCGACGTCGTTCTTTGTTTGTGCGGCTTCCTCAGCTCGTTGCCTGGTCCCGGCGTCGGCGTGCGGCGCGGATCTCGCTGTCGGCGACCTTGTCGTCCAGCAGGGCGTACAACTGCGTCGTCTCGGTGGAGGTGTGGCCGAGGCGGCGGCGCACGGCCTCTGGTGCTCTCGCGATCGGCAGTCAGGATGGCTGAACTTCGTCGAAGAGGGCGAGGGCTTCGGCGGGGTCCGGGCTCACGAGGCGTTCCAGACCGGCCATCGTGATCTTCGCCCACTTGCCGGCCCGTGCCCACATCTGCTCCTCGAAGGCGCGGACGGCCTCGTCCAGGTCGCCAGGGCCGGGGGCGGCGGCGACGGACTCGGCCAGTTCGGCGCCTTCCAGCATCGCGAGGTTCGCGCCCACCCCCAATGGGGGCATCAGGTGGGCAGCGTCGCCCAGTAGCGTCACCCCGGGAACATGGGCCCAGGTGTAGGACACGGGCAGGACGTAGAGGGGGCGGTGGACGAAGGCGGTGCCGTGGCGAAGGAGGTCGAGGACGGGAGCTGCCCAGCCGTCGAACAGAGCCAGCAGGCTTGATCGCATGGCCTCTACGTCGGCCAGGTCCAGGCCCTCGTCCATGCCTGCGTCCAGGCCCGCGCGCCGGTTCAGGCCCATATGCCGGTCCAGGTTCGTGTGCCAGTCCAGCGGCGCGCGGAACTGGGCGTACACCTTGACGTGGCCGCCGCTGTTGCGCTGGGCGACGAGGGCGCGGTTCACGCCATACACAGCCAGGGAACCGTCGCCGACCAGCCGGGCGAGGTCGGGGTGGCGGGTGTCGACGTCGTCCAGGGAGGTCTCGACCAAGGTGACGCCGGTGTAGTGCGGCGTCGCGGACGAGACTGCCGGGCGGACCCGGGACCAGGCGCCGTCCGCGCCGACCACGAGGTCGAACGTCTCCTGTCGCCCGTCCGCGAAACGGACCAGCACGCCATCCCGGGTTCCCGGCACCACCTCCGTCACGCCCCTCCCCCACTGAACGTCCAGAGGGCCGAGCAGCAGGTCACGGAGTTGCCCGCGGTCGATCTCGGGATTGGCCCGGTCACCCGGACGGGGTTGCCAGTCGCGGAGGACGGTCCCGTCTACGTCCAGGATGCGCATGGCCTGCCCCTCGGGACGGGACAGCGCCTGGAACTTCGCCAGCAGCCCCGCTTTGCTCAGCGCGAGCTGGCCCATCCTTTCGTGTAGGTCGAGCGTGCCGCCCGGGGGACGGGCGTCGGGGGCGGGATCGCGTTCGAGGATGGTGACGGGGTGACCGTGGCGGTGCAGGACGCAGGCGAAGGTGAGGCCGGCGGGGCCGCCCCCAATCACGGCGATACGATGTCTCATGGCGATACAGTGTATTTAGCTATTACGATGTATCGCAACAGTACGATGTAACCATGACTGTGTGGGACCGGCCGGAGCCGCCGACTCGCCCCGTGCCGCTCGACCGGGAGCGAATCGTAGCCGCCGCCATCGCGCTGGCCGACGAGGGCGGGCTGGAGGCGGTGTCGTTGCGCAAGGTCGCCGCCCGGCTGGACGCCGGCCCGATGCGGCTGTACGGATACATCTCCACCAAGGAGGAGCTGTTCGACCTCATGGTGGACGAGGTCTACGCCGAGATCCTCCCCGAGGAGCAGCCCGGCGACTGGCGGGAGGTGCTGCGCATCCGCGCCGACCGCACCAGGCAGGCCACTCTCCGTCACGAATGGCTGGCCGACCTGCTCGGCGGCCGTCCGACCCTGGGCCCAAACGCCCTCGCCGTGACTGAGGCCACGCTGGCCGCTCTCGACGGCCTCGCCGACCTCGACACCGTCATGCGTGCCGTGGAGACTGTCAGTGCCTACTTCACTGGCGCGATCAGACGCGAGATCGCGAATCTGCGGGCCGAGCGCGCCACGGGCCTGTCCAAGCGCGACTGGCAGCGCGCCTCCGGCCCGCATGTGAGGAGGATGCTGGCCACGGGCCGCTTCCCGGCGCTGGCCAAGGCCGTGCACGACGGCACGGAGGTGGACGCCGAGGCGTCCTTCGCGACCGGGCTGGACTGGGTCCTCGACGCCGTGGCCGCCAAACTCGCCCGGCCGCCGGCGTGACGTTCAGGATTTCCAGGTGACATCCGTGGTGCCGCATGACGCCGCCAGACTGCGCACCCACCTGCTCCTCTGGTCACGGGCGGGGAACTCCCGATCGGGTATTGACAGTCTGGGCTGGGAGGCCACGGCGAAGGACTACGGCGTAGCCGTGGCGAGGCCGCAGGGGTAGAGCCGGGTGCCTAACCCCGCACCGGTGGGCGGTCGAAGCTCGGCGGCCGACGCCCCGTGGTCGACGATGACAAGCGCGCCGCGATCCTCGACCGCCGCCGGCGCGGGGAATCCATCCGCGTCATCGCCGCCGGGGTGAAGGTCTCCGTCGGTGTCGTCCACAAGACCCTCGCAGCCGCTGCCGAGGGCAAACCCCACTGACCAGCCCCCGACTCCCTGAGGGGTGAGCTGGATCAAGACCGGGTCTTGGGGCGCGTTGCGTCAGTTCCCGTACTGCTTGGTGTCCGGGTGCTCGATGAGCAGGACCTGAGCGGTCTTGTCGGCAACGGGACGGTGCCGCATTCCCCTGGGAACGACGAACAGTTCGCCCGCATTCAGCACCACCGGGTCTTGCCCCTCCGATTGGATCTCAAAGCTGCCGTCCCAGCACAAGAACAACTCGTCCTCATCGTGGTAATGCCAGGGGAACTTGCCCTCCAAAGCGGCCGTCGGCGGTGACCCGGTCGGTGAAGGCTGCCGGGGCCCGCTTCAGCTCCTCGGTGGGCGTGTCGACGTCCTTCATCATCGACTCCCTCCGGCCGCTGGCGGAATGTTGTGGTTGAAGCGGAACATGTTGCCGGGGTCGTGGGCCGTCTTGACGGCGACCAGTCGCTCGTACGCCTCCGGTGTGAACGCCTGGCGCACGTCCTCCGGGTCGGTGTGGGCGACGCCCGCCATGAAGTTGAGCGTGCGCATCCCGCTGTTCCATGGGGTGAGGGTCTGGATGACCCGGTCGTGCCCGGCGTATACGGCCTCGTCCTCGCCGATGCCGAGGACACCGGCGGAGTACAGCTGGAACTGGGCGGTGGTGTGCGCGACCGCGTTCGGTAGGCGCGGCGGCCGGGCGAGGGCGCCGCCGAGATGACGGATCTCGATGCTGACCGTGCTGTTCGATCCGGGGCCCACCAGCGCCAGGATCGCCTCGACGGCGTCATGGTCGAGGTGGGTGAGCTGGAAGGTGTTGATGTGGTACGAGCCGGGCGTCGGCGGATCGTTGTGGATGGTGCCGACCTCGGTGTACGGGATGTCGGTGACCGTGTCGAGCAGCGGCGTTGCGATCTCGCGCAGCGGCTTGACGAGCCGGGCACCGTCCTGCGGCGAGCCGAGGTAGCTCAGGCGCAGGTGCATGGCGAAACGCCCGCGCAACTCCTCGGGGACCTCGGGCACATCGGGCCAGGGCATCAGGAAGAAGGAGGAGCTGAGCTCGTCGGGCACCTCGGTGACCCATGTGCGGTAGAAGTGCAGCACGTCACGGATCGACTCGGCCGGGAAGAACAGACCGCCGCCGTAGATCCGCGGCACCTCCACCAGTTCCGTCTCGAGTGAGGTGACCACGCCGAAGTTGCCCTTGCCGCCGCGCAGCGCCCAGAACAGGTCGGTGTTCTCCTCCTCCGAGGCGGTGCGCAGTTCGCCGTCGGCGGTGACGACCTCGATGGACCGGACGTGGTCGGCGGCGTAACCGTAGCGGCGGGACAGGACGCCGATGCCGCCGCCCAACGTGTAGGAGACGGCGCCGACGAACGGCGCCGAGCCGTTCAGCGGGGCCAGGCCGTGTCGGGCGGCGGACTGGATGACCTCCCGCCACAGCACGCCCGCCTCCAGCCGCACGGCGCGGCGCTCGGGGTCGACCCGGTGGCCGTCCATGCGCCGCGTGGAGATGAGCAGGGCCCCGTCGGCGGGTAGCCCCACACCGTGGCCGGTGGCCTGTACGGCGACGCCCAGGCCGTGGTCGCGGGCGAAGCGCACCGCAGCCACCACGTCGTCGGCGCCCGCCGCGCCGACGATGACGGCCGGGTGGTGTACGACGGAGCGGTCGAAGCCCTCCGCCTCCTCGGCGTACCCCGGGTCGCCGGGGAGGAAGACCGGGCCCTTGACGCTGTCGGCGAGTCTCATCACCGCCCCGGCGGTCAGAGTGGGGCCACCCGTCGGCTGGATCTGCTCAATCACTGGCATGTCCTCACGTGTCGTCGTTCAGGTGGCGCGTCGGCCGGTCCAGGTCAGCCCGTGGTGAACTCGAAGGTCGGGTTCCGCCGGGCCCCCACCCGCTCCAGCGCCTCGGCCAGCAGGTGGACCTGGTCCAGGGAACTGCTGACCGGGTAGAGCACCAGGTCGTCGACGCCCGCGTCCGACAAAGCGATCAGCTCCTTGAGCAGGCGCTCGTCGGAGTCGAGCGAGTCGGCGCGGACCGGCTCGTAGTACGGCGACTCCTTGGAGCCGTAGTAGTGAGCCACGTACTCGTCGGTGAGCTGGACGGCCTCGGAACCGCAGCAGAAGTAGCGGCCAGTGAGGATGTGCGGCTTGCCGGGCCGCTCAGCCGTGGCCCATGCCTCGGTGACGCCCTGCACGCCGTTCACCAGCAGGTCCAGGCTCAGCGTCGGCGCCACCCAGCCGTCGCCGAAGCGGGCGGCGCGGGCATAGCCCGCGGGGATCAGGCCACCGATGAGCAGCTTGGGACGGCCCTTGCCGGGCAGCGGGGTGGGGCCGGAGACGCTGGTGACCTCCCCGTCCCAGACACGGCGCATTTCGGTCAGGGTGTCGTCGAAGATTTTGCCGTGGCCCTTTTCGGGAGCACCGCTGAGGGTGAAGTCGTCCGGCCAGCCCCCGATGCCCAGGCCCGCCGTGAGCCGGCCCTCCGAGATCAGGTCGATGGTAGCGAGCTGCTTGGCGAACAGGATCGGGTTGCCCCGCCATCCGACGTTCAGCACGCTGGTGAACAGCTGGACGCGCTCGGTCACCGCCGCGGCGATGCCGAGGGAGACCAGCGGGTCCAGGATGTCGTAGACCAGGCGGTCGATGGATCCCAGGGAGTGGAAGCCGAGGCGCTCGCTGTCCTCCGCCCACTGCTTGACCTCCCGCGCAGGACGTCCGGGAACGGCGATCGGCAGACCAATTCCAATATTCACGAGCACTCCGTCTCAACCAGGATCTCACTACGGGCACAACGATCCGGACAGTCCATTTCCGGCCGTCCTCATGCGCCCGCCGAGGCGCACAGCCGTGACGATATTCAGCGAGATTGGCATCGGTCTTGTACGGGTCGGACACGCTCCGGGGATCTCCCACCTGACCGCCGCCGAACAGGCGCCCACCGACCGGGACCGCCGGGGGGGCTGGCCGACCGCTCCGAGCGGTTCGCCAAGCAGCTCGCCGAGGCCACCGAACTGGGGCTGATCCCCGCCCCAGACACCGTCCGCGCGGTCTGGGACGGAGGTCAGAGATTTGGAACGGAATCCGGCGTTGATGAGGTTCCACTGATCAGCGAAAAGCCGTGCCACGTGTAGGTGGCCAGGCCGGCAGCTCCCAGGGCGAACCTGTGCCAGGGTCCCCCCTCGATCACGGCATAAGCGAGCCCGAGCAGGATGATCCCCGGCCATCCCAGCCGCCACCGGCGGGCGACCTCACGGATCAGCAGCGCGCCACCGCCATAGAGCGGAATCAGCCTGATGATCATCGGTAGGGCGTTGATGGCGATGTTGCCAAGCAGATACTCGCCGACCAGCGGCGCGAGAACCAGCAGGCCAGGTGCTGGAAGAATGCGTTTGAACACGTCTACCCTCACCGGTTGTAGAGCCTGCGTGCCCACAGATAACTGACCAGGGCGATGCCCGCGCTCCACACAGCCGCCTCCAGGAAGCTGGGCCCGGCCGGACGCCCGGCCAGCAGCGCGCGCAGTGTCTCGATGACAGGGGTGGCCGGCTGGTGCTCGGCGAACCAGCGCAAACCGGCCGGCATCGACTCGGTCGGGACGAAGCCGCTGCCGAGGAACGGCAGCAGCATCAGCGGCATCGGCAGGTTGCTGGCCGTGGCCACGTTCTTGGTGACCATGGCGAGCGCGACCGACAGCCAGGTGATGGCGAAGGTGAACATGGCCAGCACACCGACCACGCCGAGCCAGTCCAGCACCGAGGCGGACGGGCGGAACCCGATCAGCAGCGCCACCACGGTCACCATGGCAATCGCGAGGAACGTCTGCACCATCGCCCCGAGTACGTGCCCGGTGAGCACCGAGACGCGGGCGATGGCCATGGTCTTGAACCTGGCGATGATGCCCTCGGTCATGTCGGTCGCCACCGAGATCGCGGTCCCCTGCGCGGCCCCGACGATCGTCGTGATCATGATGCCGGGGGTGAGGTAACCGACGTAGGCGGCGCGGTCGGCGCCGATGCCCGCGCCCATGGTGCCGCCGAAGACGTAGACGAACAGCAGCAGGAACACCACGGGCACGGACGCGAACGTGAGGATCAGCGTGGGGTAGCGCCAGATGTGTTTGACCTGGCGCCGCAGCATCGTCGCCGAGTCGGTGATCGCTCTCATCGGGAGGGCTCCTTGGTCGAGGGCTCCTGGGTCAGGGTGAGGAAGACGTCGTCCAGGTCGGGGGTGTGCACCGACAGCTCGGCGACGTCGATGGCCTGCGTGTCCAGCCACTCCAGGAGCTTCCTCAGCGTCCTGACCCCGCCGGAGTCGGGGATCTGGACGGTGAGCGCCGCGTCGTTGCTGGAGGTGGCGCCGACGTGGCCGGCCGCCCTGCGGTACCCGTCGGGGTCGGCGAAGCGCACGACGATGTGGCCGCCGGGGACCATTCGCTTGAGCTCCTCAGGGGTGCCCTCGGCCACCAGCCGGCCCTGGCTGAGCAGCGCGATGCGGTCGGCGAGTTCGTCGGCCTCCTCCAGGTATTGGGTGGTCAGGAAGATGGTCACGCCGTCCTGCTGGACGAGGTCCCGGACGATCTGCCACATGGTGCGGCGGCTGCGCGGGTCCAGGCCTGCGGTCGGTTCGTCGAGGAAGATGAGCCTGGGCGTGCCGACCATGGTCATGGCGAGGTCGAGCCGGCGGCGCATGCCGCCCGAGTAGGTGACCGCGGGCTTGCGCGCGGCGTCGGTGAGGTCGAAGCGCTCCAGCAGTTCGCGGACGCGCCTGCGGCCCTTGGCGCGGCCGAGGTGGAGCAGGTCGGCCATGAGCCGCAGGTTCTCCTCGCCGGTGAGGAAGCTGTCGACTGCGGAGAACTGGCCGGTGACGCCGATCGCGGCACGCACCTCATCGGGCTCCTTGGCCAGGTCGTGCCCGGCGACCCAGATATCGCCCGCGTCGGCCTTGATCAGGGTGGACAGGATCTGCACGGTGGTGGTCTTGCCCGCGCCGTTGGGGCCGAGCAGCGAGAAGACGGTGCCCTGCGGGATGGTGAAGTCGATGCCGTCCAGGACGCGGTGGGCGCCGTAGGACTTACGCAGCCCCGTCACCGAGACGAAGGTTCGCATCGCGTTCACCCCCGATCCCAGGTGACGGGCAGGCTGTGCACGCCGTAGACCTGCGAGGGGTCGGTGCGCAGCGACAGCTCTTCAGCCGGTACGGCGAGCCGCAGCGTCGGGAAGCGGATGAGCAGCGCGGGAAACGCGACACGCATCTCGATGCGGGCAAGCTGCTGACCGAGGCACTGATGGGCGCCGTGGCCGAAGGCCAGATGCCCGGCGGCCGAGCGGCGCAGATCGAGCACGTCGGGGTCGGAGAACCTGGCCGGGTCCCTGTTGGCGGCGTTGATCGCGATGACGACCGTGTCGCCCGCCTTGAGCTGCCTGCCACCGAGCTCCACGTCCTCCAGCACGCCGCGCATACCGGTGGCGGCGACGGACAGGTAACGCAGCAGCTCCTCCACGGCGCCGACGGCCAGGTCGGGGTCGCCGCGCAGGGCGGTGAGCTGGGCCGGGTTGCGCAGCAGGGCGAAGGTGCCGAGCGCGAGCATGTTGGCGGTGGTGTCGAGCCCGGCGCCGAGCAGGAACGCGGCCACGCCGCCGAGCTCCTCGTCGGTCAGGTCGCCGCCGGCGGCCAGGTCGCTGAGCAGGTCGTCGGTCGGCTTGGCCCGCTTGGCGAGCGCGAGCTCCCGCAGGTACGTGCCGAGCTCGACGAAGGCGGCGTACTGCGCCTCAGCGGTCCCGGCCTCCGACAGGGCCCGGGTGGTGCTCTGGAACTGGTCGCGGTCCTCGTACGGCACGCCGAGCAGCTCACAGATCATCAGCGCTGGAACCGGCTGCGTGAAGACCTCGACGAGGTCGGCGGGCGGCCCCTGCCGCTCCATCGCGTCGAGCCACTCACGGGTGATCTCGGTGACCCGCTCGGTGAGCAGGTTCATCCCGCGGACGGTGAACTTGCCCGCCAGCAGCTTGCGGAAGCGGGTGTGCTGGGGGGCGTCCATGCCGGTCAGGTCGCCGACGGGGGCGGGCGGCAGGTGCCCGCCCGCCAGGGGGTGGTAGTGGGTTTCGTAGCGGGAGCTGAACCGTGGGTCGGCGAGGATCTGGCGGACCAGGTCGTATCCGGTGATCATCCAGACGCCGGGGGCGCCCTCGGGCGCGGCCAGGCGGGCGATGGGCTGCTCTGCGCGCAGGGCGGTGAGCGAGGGGGCGGGATCGAAGGGACAGGCGGGTGCGCGGTCGAGGGACGGAGTGACCGGCTCGTCGCGATAGTACGTGTTCGACATGATTGAAAGCTACGTTGCTTTCAGAAATTCTGTCAATCAATCGATGCACATAAATGCAGGTCAAAGCCGATAAATTGGTGCGTTGACGCTGAAGCTGAATGCAATGAAACATTGCATTGCGTGGCGCCGAACGCAATAGTGGTGTCATGTCAGAAGGAAGGTTGACCCAGCAGGACCGCCGGCGCATCGCGACCGGTCTCGCCGAAGGCCGCTCCTACGCCGAGATCGCCAGGCGGCTGGACCGGCCGACCTCGACGATCAGCCGTGAGGTCGGCCGCAACGGCGGCCCCAGCGACTACCGCCCCGAGCGGGCGCACCAGGCGACAGCGCGGCGGGCGCGGCGCGGCACCCCGTCACGTTCGCCCGAGGCCGAACCCCAGGACCGCAAGGTCTTCGAGGTGGAAGAGGGAGCCGTCGAGATGGCGGTCGGGATGGGCCTGCCGAAAATGGTGGCGCGCGTGCTCATCGGCCTGTGGCTGAGCGAGGACGGCAGGCTCACCGCGGCCGAGCTCTCGCGCGGGCTGCAAGTCAGTCCCGCCTCGATCTCCATGGCGGTGGGCTACCTGACCCAGCAGGGGCTGATCAGGCGCGAACGCGATCCGCGGCGGCGGCGCGACATCTACGTGGTCGACGACGACGCCTGGTACCACTCGACGGTGATCAGCTCGCGGCAGACGCTCGCGGCGGCGGAGATCACGAAGGCGGCGGGGCAGACGCTCGGGCTCGACACGCCTGTGGGACGCCGCCTGGCCAGGGGCGGTGCGTTCCTGGAGCGGATCAGCCTGGACGCTCTGGCCTCGGCCGAACGCTGGCGCGACCTCCCACCGTGATCAGACCGCAGGGAACGGGCTGCCCGGCTGCGCGACATCCCCGCTCAGCGCCAGTCGCTCGGCGACGTCCAGCCGCACTTCGCCGTAGGGCTGGACGTGCTGCCAGAACAGCGGCGTCAGCCCGCGCCGGTCGGCGGCCAAGGGCGGACGGCCGACCGTCCGCGCCGCCGGCGGCATCATCGCCGCAATCGCCCAAACGGCCGGCCTCGACGCCCCCACCACCGCGCACGTCCTGCGCCACACGCTCGCCACCACCCTGGACCGCGGCAAGATCGACCTCGTCCTGGTCGCCGAGATCCGGGGCATGACGAGCATCCGAACGAAAAGTCCCGTTAACGGAGCAGAGTTCAGCGGCTTACCGTGACATTCCGTTCGGATGCGCTTCGCAGATGGATCTCCGCAGGTCAGGGCCGTGAGATGAGGCGGGCGAGTGTGACATCCCCGGATCAGAAGGGAAAGCGGTCCACCCTGAGTACGGCGGCCTCGCGTTGTGGGTCGAGCACGACGTAGGTGACCGAGAGCCCTTTGTAGTCCCAGACATACATGTTGCCGGTCGGGCTGAGCCGGCGACCGTTGTCGGGGGTCAGCCGGAGCACCTCGTAGATCTCCAGCAGGACATCGACCTCGGGATCGGATAGGCCGTCGATCTGGGCTTCGGCGACGTCGCTGCCCATGCGGATGGTGTACACCTACAGCTGGACTCCGCGCCGGGCCAGCACCTCGGCCAGGGTCGGGCCTGCCGTGCGCGCTCCGGACTGGAGTTGCTCTGCCTCTTCGTGCATATGCTGCCAGTCGGCCGGGTCGGCGGCGGCGCGGGTGGCGATGCGCCACCAGGAGGACAGGAAGTCGTCCAGCGCCGCCAGGTCGACGACGGGCGCGTGGGTGATCGCTTCGAGTTCGGCGTCGAAGGCGGCAGCGTTGGCCGCCGGCAGCGCCGCGCGCACGGCGGTGAAGGTCCGCTCGATACGGGGATAGGGCCTGTCGTGTCGCTGGACGGTCATGACGGCGCCTCACCTCCTGCCGGGCAGCACGTGCCTCCTCAGCTTATCGAGCAGGTCGGACAGAACCTGCGCGAGGTCCTCAACCTCGTCCACGAGCTGGCCGCACGCGGCATCGGCGTTCGCACGTTGGCCGACCCGCTGCCCATCAACACCGCCGATGAGGGCATGGCCCGCATCGCCTTCCTCCTGCTGGCCTTGTTCGCCGAGATGGAGCGCATCTTCACCGCCGAGCGCGCCGCGCACGCCCGCAGCGTCGCCGAGGCCACGGGCAAGCACGTCGGTCGTCCCATCGCGCACCCCGCCGAGAAGATCGATTACGCGCGCCTGCTCAAAGCCGAAGGCGACTCGCTGGCGCAGATCGCCGCCAAGACCGGCATCCCCAAGACGTCGCTGCACCGATATCTGGCGACCGCGCGCCTTGGCGGCTGACCTGGGATGTGTCGTCTGGCAATGGTCTGGCCCTGGTTACTCCTGCCCTACAGGCTTGCCCGGGACCTTCATCAGGTGTTGGCGGGCTGACCGGGCGCCGCAGGGATGGTTCCAGCCGATCGCCGCAGTGACTGTGCCGCCGGTCTCGGCCAGGGCGACGAAGCGTTCCTCGTCGAGCTGCCCCTCGATCAGCCGAAGCCGGCTGCCTGCCGTGATCGTGCCGTACACCTGAATCTTGGCGTCGTACTGTTCGGTCCAGAAGTAGGCGACGGGCGTGTACGGACGCCCGTCGCCGAGGATGGTGGCCGCGACCGTGACCGCCTGTTCGGTGGCGTTCGCCCGATTTTCCAGCCGGACGCTCCCCAACGGCCGGGCGACATCACCGACCGCGTAGACGCCGGGCCCGGCGCGGCCGTAGGCGTCGCACTCGATTCCGTCATACAGCCTCAAGCCGCTTCCGGCCAGCCAGCCGATGGCCGGGGTGGATCCGATGGCAACGATCGCCAGGTCCGCGGCAACGGCGCTGCCATCGGTCAGCGCGACCCCGGTGACGCGCCCTCGCACATGGGTGAGGGTGGCCACTCCGGCGCCGGTGCGTAGCTTCACGTCGTGTCGCCGGTGCAGCGACGCCATCAGAGTGCCGAGTTGGTCGCCGAGTTGCCCGGCCATGGGCACGGATGCGGGATCGATGAGGGTCACGTCCCGGCCGAGGGCGCGGGCCGCGGCGGCGAGTTCACAGCCGAGTACCCCGGCGCCGATGACCGCGATCCTTTCCGCGTTCCGCAGATCCCGGCCCAGCGCGAGGGCGTCGTCCAGGGTGCGGAAGGTGTGCACGCCGTCGAGCCTCTGCTGGGTGGGTAGCCGGCGGGGGGACAGCCCGGTGGCGATCACCAGCGTGCCGTATGGCAGGCGACGCCCATTGTCGAGGTGCACCTGCCACGCGGACAGATCGAGGCGTACGGCACGCACCCCCAAGATCAGGTCGGCATCCAGCCCGTCCAGGTTCAGCTGAGCGCGGGACGCGGGCCAGGCGCCGGTCAGGATCTCTTTCGACAGCGGCGGGCGATCATACGGCGGGTGCGGCTCCTCGCCGACCAGCCGGATGCGGCCGGTGTAGCCCTTGCGCCGCAGTGCCTGGGCCACCGTGAGCCCACCCACCGAGGCGCCGACGATGAGCACATCGGACGGCGAGCTCACCTCTCCTCCAGCCGGATGGCCGCCGCCGGGCAGAACAGGACGGCGTCTCGCACGGCCTCCTGCTGGTCGGCGGGCGGCGTGGCGTCGAGGAGCTCGACGACGCCGTCGGAGTCGCGCTGGTCGAAGACCTCTGGCGCGGCCATGACGCACTGGCCGCCGCCCACGCACTTGTCCTGGTCGATGATGATTTTCATGGCGCTCACCAGGTCACCGGGAGGGAGAGCACGCCGTTGACGGGTGCCAGCTCGCGGAAGCGCAGTTCCTCCTGCGGTACGGCGAGCCGTAGCGTGGGAAAGCGGCGCAGGAGTGCGGGCAGGGCGATGCGGAGCTCCATGCGGGCCAGTTGCTGGCCGAGGCATTGGTGGATGCCGTGCCCGAAGGTGACGTGCGCGCTGGGGCGGCGGGTGACGTCGAAGGTGTCGGGCTCGGCCATCAGCGCCGGGTCGCGGTTGGCCGAGGGCAGCGAGACCGCCACCCGCTCGCCCTTGTGGATCACCTGGCCGGCGAGGGTGAACTCCTCGGTCGCGGTGCGGATGGCGCCGTTGTTGACGATCGACAGGTAGCGCAGCATCTCCTCGATCGCGCCGTTGACCACCGCGGGCTCCTTCCGCACCAGCGCGAGCTGGTCGGGGTGGCGCAGCAGGAGCAGGGTACCGAGGCCCAGCATGTTGGCCGTGGTCTCGTGCCCGGCGATCAGCAGGAGATTGCCGATGCCGATCAGGTCGTCGTCGCTGAGCTCCTCACCGTGCTCGCGGACCAGCATGCCGAGGATGTCCGCGCCGGGATTCTCGCGTTGGGCGGCCACCAGGCCGCCCATGAAGGTGTGCATCTCGATGGCGTTGGCGAACTGCTCCTCCATCGTGAGGCTGAGGTCGAGCATGGTGTCGCTGTGCCGTTGGAAGTCGGCGCGGTCCGCATACGGGACGCCGAGCAGCTCGCAGATCACCAACGATGGCAGCGGCAGCGCGAAGGCGGTCATCAGATCCACTGGACCGCCGGCCTGCTCCATCCTGTCCAGGGCTTCGTCGAGGAGCTCGACGAAGCGAGGGCGGAACGCGTTGATGCGCCGGACGGTGAACTCGCCGGTCAACAGCCGTCTGATGCGGGTGTGGTCGGGCGGGTCCATGGCTACGAGGAACCCGGCCTGCTCGCCGATCAGCTTCCTCAGCTTGGCATCCGGGCGGCTGCTCAAGTGCGGGCAGGCGAGCGCTTCGCGGGCGGTGCCGTACCCGGTGACCAGATGGACGTCGACCAGATCGCCGGTCGGCAGCAGGGCCTGGGAGGCCTCGACGGGATTGGTTTCACGCAGCCGGGCCAGCTCCGGGTCGGGGCTGAACGGGCAGGCCGCGTCCCTGCGGATCGGCAACGGAATGTTTTCTGGCATGGCAAAGACGCCTTTCTGCGGAGATGTGGAGGAACTACGCCTTGTCGAGCCGGCTGGTGAGCGGAAGCAGCAGCAGCGGGATCACCACAGCCGCCGTGAGCGCGGCCAGCAACGGCACGCGCTCGCCGGGCCTGAGATGGTGCAGCAACTGGAGGTGGATCGCCAGGTGCGGCGCGGCGAACACCAGGTACACGGCGAGCGCCGTGCGGGTCATGCTCCGCCGTACGATGAAAAAGCTCACGCCCAGCGCCACCGAGGTGGCCAGGCTCATCGCGCCGTAATCCATCATCAGATGCGCGTTGTACGGCATGCGCATCCCCACCCAGGGGATGTCGAAGAACGAGCGGGGGAACAGCAGCGCCCAGCCCCCGACGGCGAACTGCGCCACGGCGAGGAAGGCCAGGCCCGCGCGCAGCCAGGTGCGGGCGCTCATGCGGCCAGGAACTGCTCGAAGGTGATCCGTCCGTCGGCGTGCTCGGGGGTCAGATGTCCCCCTTCGCGGTAGCCGCGCATCCCGGGCATGGGCACCGATATCACCGGTCGGCGGCTGGCGCGGGAGCGAGCATAGGTGCGGGCCAGATCGGCGGCGGGGCGCACCTCGGGCCCGCCCAGGTCCGGCGCCCGGCCGGCCGGTGGCGCGTCGGCCAGCGCGGCCAGGCGGGCGGCTACCTCGCTGGCGTCGATGGGTTGGAAGCTGACGCCGCTGGGCATCGCGATCACCGGCAGCCACCGCTGGCTGGTGCACATCCAGATGATGAGTTCGTGGAACTGGGTCGTGCGCTGGATCGTCCAGGGGAGGCCGGAACGTTCCACAAGCTGCTCACAGGCCAGCTTCGCCTGATAGTAGGACATGTCCACCTGGTCGACGCCGACGATGGACATATACAACAGATGTGGGCGTCCGGCTCGCACCGCCGCCTGGATGAGGTTGCGCGTGCCATCGATGTCCGCGCGATTGTTACCGGTCGCGCAATGGACGATCGTGCCGGCGCCGTCGATCGCCTCTACCAGGCCCTCGCTGGTGAGCAGGTCACCGCGGCATATCTGGTCATCTGATGGCGGCTTGCGGCTCAGCACGCGGACAGTATGACCGGCCGACAGAAGCTGTGGCACGAGCGCGCGGCCGAGCCGGCCGGTACCGCCCGTCACCAGAATCGAATTCGTCACGGGTAAACCCCCACGGTGAGCGCGATGCCGGAGCGTTCCGGCCTCGCGCGGCTCTCAGGTCACCGCCTCACGCCGGGGTCCCGGCGTTCGCGGTCACCCATTAAGAACCGGATAGCCCTCCGGAATGTGACAACCGAAGTTTGTCGGGGTTGGCGATGATACGAATCGCGCTGATCCGGCCGTTCGACGTCTCCGGCACCAGCACACCGACCAGTTCCTCACCGGCGCGGGCCAGGAGCCCCAGTGCGCCGTTCACCTCCGCAACCGACAGCCTCACCCCTGGACCGGCGATGTTCAATGAGCCCGCCAGGTAGCGCGCCACCTGGGAGAGGCCGGAGACGGGCCGCCGGGCAGCGCCTACTCTGCCGCCACCGTCTACCCACACGGTCACGTCCTCGGCCAGCACCTTCTCCAGCCCCGGCAGGTCCCCCTGCTCGGCCGCGGCCAGAAAGCTCTCCACCAGGTCGCGGCGGGCCTGGTCCGCCTGGCGGGGGGAGCCGACACGCGCGTTGGCCAGGCGCCGGCGAGCTCGGGTGTACAGCTGCCGGGAGTTCGCCTCGGATGAGTCGATGACCTCGGCCACCTCCCGATGGCTGTAGTCGAAGGCCTCACGCAGGACGAACACCGCGCGCTCCACCGGATTAAGCGTTTCCAGCAGCACCAGGAAGGCCATCGAGACGAACTCCCGCTGCTCGGCGCTGTCCAGCGGGCCCAGCGCGCCGCCCCCGGTGAGCACCGGCTCCGGCAGCCAGGAACCGACATAGCTCTCCCGGCGCGCTCGCGCGGACGTCAACCGGTTCACACACAGGTTGGTGGCAACCTTGGCCAGCCACGCCCACGGCGACTCGACAGTGCTCGCCTGATGCCAACGCAGGAAGGTGTCCTGGACGACGTCCTCGGCCTCCTCAACCGAACCCAGCATCCGATAGGCCAATCCGAACAGCTTCGAGCGATGCCGCTCGAACTCCCCAACCGCATCAACTGTCACACCCACCAGCCTCTCAGCTTGTCTTTAACCTCTCAGTGGCCGTGTGATCAGCTGTGTATGCCACTCCATGACGCGACTGTCAGGTGCTGAACGTGTTGGTCCCAGTCGGTGAAGTAGGCGTGGTCTTCGGCGTAGAGCACGGCGTTGGTCACGTCGTCGCCAGCGAAGTCCTTGATCGCGTCCCAGCTGGTCCAGAAGGTCAGCAGGGTGAACTCCACACGGTCACCGTCGTCGCCGCCGCGAAGCAGGAGCGCTCCCTGGTTGCCAGGGGTGCGGAGCGCTTCTCCGACCCCGGTCCGCTGGAGGTAAGGTTCAAGTTCGTCGGCTTTGTCATGGGTGGTCCATACCCTCCAGTACCTGGCAATCCTGGAGCCATTGTTCCAGGCTGCGGTTCATGTCCTTCGTCTGGGCTTGGTGCCCTTCTTGTGGTGAGCCGGGCGCTGATAAGCCTCGCCGGCGGCCAGGACGCGGCCGACCTCGTAGTGTGCGGCCTTTCGGCGATTCTTGGAGCCGGGCGGATTTCGCGGCTACCCGTTCGCGTAGCCGTCACGCATACCAGAGTGGACATCGCGGTCACCGCCTCGCCTCCCCAGCCCAACCCCGAGAATCTCAGCGGCGCGCTCCAGCGCCTTCTCCAGGTTCCTGCCCGATGTCCCAGCCGGGCTCTTGCGCCACCGTTCCAGGTCCGAGGCCCGCCTGCCCTCGGGCACCTCCAGCAGCAACTCCAGGATCACCCGTTGGCGCGGGGTCAGGCGCATCCAGCGGATCGGTCAGGAAGCGCCCTACGAACCGAGCCGTCGTCAGTTGGAGGGCGAAGCCCAGACGGTTGTGTACACCGCGCCGCTCGGCGATCAGGGCGCGGTCCGCGTCATCCAGGAAGAAGAACCGCTCCAGCTCCGCCTGCGACGGAGCGCCCGAGAACCGACCGTAGGCGGCAGCCTCGTCATCACTCAAGAACTCAACTGGCATAGCCGCCGAAAGTAGGGCAATCCCTGCTGGCTGGTCGAGCTGAAGATCAGATAGTTAGCTGCGACTTCTACTAACGGGACTTTCCGTTCGGATGCTCGTCATGCCCCGATCCGCGGCCACGCCCCGCCTGGAAACCACCCGCCGCTACAGCCTGCCCTCCGGCAAGGACAAGGAAGACGCCCTCAACCTGATCACGATCGATCGCTAATCGCGGGTTCTACCTGCGAAATCGCAGTCAAGATCGACCCATGGCCGGTTTCCCGTATCTCGGCTGGACCCGTACTTGGCCTGCCCCCTTCTACCGCACGCTTCCTACGTCGAGCGCAGTTCCGCGGCCACCGCACGCTCCCGCAACTGAGCGGCCTCCGCTCGTGCGGCCTCGACTTGGGCGCGTGCGTCGTCCAGGCGTGCCCGTTCCAAGCGCAACTCGATCTGCGCCTGGTCACGCTCCTGGGTCACGGCGTCGGCCCGCGCCCGCTCGGCCGCCAGCGCCTCGCCGCTCCGCTGCCTCTCCTGCCGGATCTCGGCTTCCCAGGCCTCCTTGTCCCGCACGAGGACGTCTTCGGCGGCCGCAAGCCGTTCGCGTAGCTCGGCGACGTCGCGCTCAGCCCGCTCCCCCGCCTGAGCCGCCTCGTTGAGCGCCACGGCCCGATCCCGCTGCGCCTCCGCGACGGCCTTTTCCGCAACCTGTGCGCGCGCGACCGCTCGGTCGCGTTCCTCCCCTGCCGCCTCGGCCCTGGCGTCGGCCGCGGCGACGTCCCGCTCGGCCCGTGTCCGGGCGCGCGTCGCCGCTGTCACCTTCTCGAGGGCCTGGTCACGCTCCGTCCGCGCGAGTGCGGCGTCGTCCTCCGCCTGGACGGCCTGCGCCTGCGCCTCAGTTGTGCGGGCCTCGGCCGCCTCCATCCGCTCGGCCAGCTCCTGGACGGCCTGGTCGCGGGCCTGTTCGGTCAGCTCCGCCCGCCGAGCGGCCTCCTCGGCCCGTCGCTCGGCCAGCTTCGCACGCCGCCCGGCCTCCTCGGCGGTCTGCAGAGCCTGCCGCTCAGTACTGGACGCTTCACGCAGCGCGGCGAGCGCCTGCTCCCTCGCCTGCTCGGCGTCGCCCAGCGCGGTATCGCGCTCGGCCTCGGCCTCTTCCACCCTCAACCGCATCGCCGCGGCCTCGCGGCGCGCGTGTTCAGCCGCCTCGCGTGCCAGCCTCACCTGCTCGAACGCCTGCTCCCGCTCGGTACGCGCGATGGCGACGCGCGTGTGCGCCTCCGCCTGCACGGCGCTCAACCTTGCCTCGACCCCAGCGGGACTCAGCTCGTCAGCCAGCGCCCGAGCCAGGGGCTCGATGGCCGCGGCGAGGCCGCTCTCCACCCGGTCGTACAGTTGCTCAGCCCTGGCCAGTGCTCCTTCCAGCCCAGGGGTGGCCCGGCGCAACTCTCGCTCGCGCTTGGCCGCAGCCTGACAGTTCCCCTCGGGACAGTACGCCTTCGGCCGCCCCCTCCCCTGCCGCTGTTCGATGGGCGTCCCACAGTGCTTACACGGCGTCACCGCGCCAGTCTCCGCAACCACAGCCGGAGCCTAGCATTTTCTGGTTTTCTAGAAATTCATATTCAGAAATTCTGATTCGTTGCGTCGCGAGCAGCGCAGCCAACTTGCGAGAAGGCAAGATTCCCGCAAGTTAGATATCGCCGTAACAGCAGCCAGCCCAGCCGCCATCGTGAGACTGGTCTGCGTGAGACTGTGGAGCAGACGACGCTGAAGACGTTCGCGCTGCGCTGACGGCATGACCTGAACCGCCCGGGCCCGCACCCGGGCGGTTCAGCCGTTTCTGCGCGCTGCTTGCCCGATTCATGACGATGTCATGTGGAGCCGATGATCACGTCTCTGGTTCGTATCGCGCCTGGCCAGCAGTGTTGTCTTCAGTCGATCTGAAGGAGACGTCATGATTGCCCTGCGCTGGAGAACCTGGCACGGCCCGCTCATCACCTGCGCTATCGCGATGGCGGTGCTCGCGTTGGTGAGCGGCGTCGGCCTGGTGGTCGACGGGCGGACCGTCATGGGCGAAGGGGTGTGGCTCAAGCCGTTCAAGTTCGCCGCTTCCTTCTGCCTGTACGCGCTCACGCTCGCCTGGATGATCAGCCAGGTGGAGCGGTGGCGGCGGACCCTGTGGTGGCTGGGCACGGTGACGGTGGCGCTGTTCGTGCTGCCGGAGATCTCGGCGATCACCTTCCAGGCGGTACGCGGGGTGCGCAGCCACTTCAACTTCGCCACCACGCTCGACAAGTCGGTGTTCATGCTGATGGGAGGGGCCGCCTACCTGGGCTGGGCGCTGACGCTGGCGCTGGGGATCTTCCTGGTGATGCAGCGCCGGGTGAACCGGGCGATGGCCTGGGCGATCCCGCTGGGGGTGGCGATCTCGCTGGCGGGCATGTCGGTCGGCTACCTGATGACCGCGCCGACGCCGGAGCAGGCGCACGCGCTGGCCAGCGGCGTCAAGATGATCACGATCGGCGCGCACACGGTCGGCGCGCTGGACGGCGGCGCGGGGATGCCGCTGCTCGGCTGGGCGACCGGTGGCGGCGACCTGCGGGTGGCCCACTTCGTCGGGCTGCACGCGCTGCAGGTGCTGCCGCTGATCGCGCTGTGGGTGCGCCGGGTCCCGCTGGTGATCGTGGTCGCGTTCGGATACGCCGGTCTCACCGGGCTGCTGATCTGGCAGGCGCAGCGCGGCCAAGCGCTCATCCACCCCGACGGGACGACCCTGCTCGCCGCCGGTGGGCTCCTCGCGGTGGTGGCGGCAGCAACGGCGGTCCTGCGGCGCTCGTAGGCTACGTGGGTGCAAACGTGGGCAAAGTGGACCTTCCTTCTGGTGCTGGCCGGGTTGGCAGGCGTCTACGCGATAGCCGGGTCACCCCTGGCCCTGGCGGTACTCGGCTTACAGGTGCTCTTCACCCGGCGCCGGTCCCGGTGGTTGATTGTGCTGCAGGCCGCCGCCGCCTACGGCTCCGTGTTCGTGTTCGACACTTCCGTCGGCATCCTCGGCTTCGTCGCCGGTTCGCTGCTGCTGACCAGGTCCTGGCCGCTCGCCCTGGTGGTGACGGGCAGCGCGCTGCTGCTGGGGCCGGCAGACCCGGTGATCAGCATGATCCTGATCGCCCTGATCATCTACGGCCTGGCCACGATGCTGGACCGGATCGAGGAAGTGACCGCCGCTCGCCTGTCGCTGGCGATGACCGCGGCGGCCGAGGAACGGCTCCGTATCGCGGCGGAACTCAACCAGAGCCTGGGCGCCGCGCTCGACACGATCGCGGCTAGCGCCCGGGAGGGCATGCCTGACGTGGAATCGGCCCGGCACTCGCTGAGCGAGGCCAGGGCCGCCGCCGTCGGCTACCGCGCGATGTCGCTGGCCCCCGAACTCACCACCGCCAAGGCCATGCTGGTCTCCGCGGGAATCGCCACCGAGGTGCGGATGCGGCACGCGGAACCGCTCGGCCCGGCTGGCGCGCTGCTGGCCACCGTCCTGCGCGAGGCCGTGACCGAGATCGTCCGGCGCCGCGCCACCTCCCGCTGCGTGATCGAGTCCGCCACAGAAGACGACACCGTACGGCTGAGCATCGCCCACGACGGCACCCCCAGTGCCACGGACGAATCCCTGGCCGATCTCCCCGCCCAGGTCGCGGCGGCCGGCGGCACGCTCACCACCGGCGTCGACGACAACGCCCAGGTCTTCGTGGAGGTGGCGCTGCCCACCACCACGCTGCCAGACCCGCCCGCCCTGTCCATCAAGCTGTCGACGGCGCTGCTCGCGGCGGTGCTGGTCGGGTTCTCGGCCAAGGCGCTGCTGCTGGCCGACTCGTGGTGGCCCCTTCCCCTGCTGCTCGTCATCATCTTCATCCACCTGCGCTCGATCGAAGGCAGGCATCCGATCGCGCTGATCGTCATGGGCGTGCTGACGCTCGCCCCGATCCCGGTGTTCGAGCAGGCCTGGCTGGGGGTGACCGGGTTCCTGACCGGGCCGCTGCTGCTGGCCCTGCGGCTCAGGGTGGCGGTGCCGCTGGTGGCCGCCGTCATGGCGGTGGTGGGGGTCGCCGGGCTGGTGATCGGCCTGCCGTACCCGCTGGTGGTGAACTACACGGTCAGCACGCTCGTGACGGGGCTGGTCATCTACGGCCTGTTCACGCTGGCGCGGCTGGACCGGGAGCTGAGCGCGGCCAGGGACGGGCTGGCCAGGTCGGTGGTGGTGGAGGAGCGGCTGCGGGCCGCGCGCGACCTGCACGACCTACTCGGGCACACGCTGGCGGCGATCCTGCTCAAGAGCGAGCTGGCCAGGCGGCTGGAACCCGAACTCGCCCGCGCCGAACTGGACGACGTGCTGGCCATGACCGAGCAGGCCATGGGCGACCTGCGGACCGTCTCCGGCGAGCGGGGGAAGCTGTCGCTGACGAGCGAGGCGGACTCGGCGCGTTCGGTGCTGGCGGCCGCGGGCATCGAGGTCACGGTGGAGCTCGGCCACGGCACGCTCGGCACCGAGGTGGAGACCACCCTCGGCGCCGTGCTGCGCGAGGCGGTCACCAACGTGCTGCGGCACAGCTCCGCCCGCCACTGCGCGATCAGCACGGACGCGCACGACGGCGAAGTACGGCTGGCCGTACGCAACGACGGCGCGCAGGCCAAGCCGATCCGCCGGGGCTCGGCCGGGATGGGCAACCTGACCACCCGCCTGGCCGAGCTGGACGGGCGGCTGGACCTGGCCCGGGACGGCGAGTGGTTCGAGCTGGCCGCGACGGTGCCGACGCGCTCCTGGGTCCCCGCCTAGATCCAGCCCGCCTCGGTGGCGATGCACGCCCGCACCGACAGCCAGGTCGAGCTCGCCCTCCATGCCGTCACGTACGGCGGCGCCCAGGTGATGGGGCTCGACGGGTATGTGATGCGGCCAGGGGACCCCGCCGACCTCGTCGCGATCCCGGCCCGCACCCCGGCGGAGGCGGTGGCGGGAAAGCCCCCGCGTTCGCTCGTGGTCAAGGCCGCTCGGATCACCGTTCGCGACGGCGTCCTGGCCTGACGTGCCCGCAGACCGCCGGCTCACCCGCGGCTGGCGGCTCTGCCACGACTCTCGTCGAGCGCGAAGAGGCTGACCGGGCAGTACGCACGTGCGAGGCCGCGACCGAGGTGATCTCGGCGTGCTCGTAGGCCTGAGCGACCTCCACCACGTCCGCGCCGATCGGGTGGGCCGAGGCCAGGCCATGCAGGATCTCCATTAGCTCCCTGCTGGTCAGCCTGCCCACCTCCGGCGTCCCTGCGCCGGGCGCGCGCCGGGTCGACCACGTCGATGTCGATGGACGTGTACGGGGTTGAGGAATCCAGGAACAGCGGTTGGCGCTGAGAATGATCATGGTGTGGGTGGGCAGTCCGGGTCTCGGTGTGGTGAAGGTTGGGAGGGCGGCTGGTGTTGGTCTGGGATGATCTGAGGCATGGCGCGTGGTGATGGTGGCGGCAGGAACGGCAGGGACGAGCCTGTCTGGCGGCCGGTGAGCGACGTGGACATGATGACCGCGATCGTGCTGGAGCAGCTGGGTGCCAACCGTGAGCAGTTGCGGACCCTGGAGCCGGCGCGGCGGTCTCCGCATCTGCTGGACGACCACACCGTTGAGCGGATCAAGCAGGTGTTCGGGGTGCAGCGCGATGACATGTGGCTGTGGGTCGAGACCGGCGAGCGCTGGCAGGCCCAGGACCTGAACACGGCCGCGGCCGCGAAGGTCGACCAGTACGTGGCGGCGGTGGAGGCGTTCGCGGCGAGCAACACGGTCGTCCTGGCGTTGGCCGATGAGCTGGCCGCGGGCACGATCGAGAAGACGCTGGCCAAGTCGGACCTGGAGTTGGGCATGGAGACCTTGGTGAGGGCGCTGTCACGGCGGGCGAACCCGTTCCCAGACCAGACGCTGGTGCAGGTCCGCCACCCGCTCACGGAGGACGACAAGGACGAGAAGTCGTGGCCGTGGCTGCCGGGGCTGGTGCTGGGCATGGTCGCCCCGGGCGAGTGGGAGATCGTGGTGACCGATGACCGCCTGGTGGAGGGGTTGGACGCTGACGGGGACCCGGCCTACCCGGTCTGCTACCGCGCTGCCGGGGCGATCCGCCTGCGGTAGGCCCCGGCCGCGTTCAGCCGTTCCCAGGGGCCTGAGGGTGGGCCTGGCCAGTCAGGTCGCGGTCTGCTGGTCGTGTTCGCGGAGCATGCGCATGACGGTTGCCGGGGAGGGGTGCCGGCCCTTCTTCGCGCCGCTGGTGATGACGAGCCGTGCGGCGATGTCGCGCAGGCTGAGGTCCTGGCCGCGCAGGTGGAGGGCCATGGAGAGCATGTGGTCGTCGGTGATGGTGGCGCCGCCGATGGTCTTGCCCCGGGCGCGGGCGGATTCGTGGCCTTCCAGGGTGCGGTCGCGGATGTATTCGCGTTCCATCCCGGACAGGGCCGCCAGCACGGTGAACACGACGCCGGAGGGGTCGTGTGAGCCTTGCAGTTCCCCGGTGAGGAACTCCAGGCCGACGCCCGCCGCCTTCAGTTCCTCGGCGAGGGTGGCCAGGTCGATGCCACGGCCGAGCCGCTTGTGCTCGTGGACCACGAGGGTGGCCGCGACGCCGGAGGCCCGTAGTTCCCAGGCAAAGGCGACGGCGCGTTCGAGTTCGGGTCGCCGGGTGGCGCGGGTGGAGATCTTCTCGGAGAAGATCCGGGTGACGCCGGCCTTCGTGAGGGAGTCGAGCTGGGTGTCCAGGGACTGGCGGAGGGTGGAGGCGCGGGCGTATCCGATCCGTACGTGCCCGGTCGGCTCGCCGCCCGCCGGGGCGGGGCGGGGCAGTTCGATCCAGGCCGTCCCCGGCTTACGTGCGGCCGGGGTGGGCACGTTCAGCGCCTTGGCGAGCGAGGGCACCAGCCGGAACCGGGCGGTGTGGTACTGGATGGCGACCTTGCCCTTCGCGGTGCGGCACGGTGAGCCGACCGGGGCGGCGCAGGAGGACATCGGGCAGTCGCGGGACTCCACCCGCTGGAAGTCGTCGAGCACCGCCCAACTGTTTCATGTGTGCGTTTCATGAATCAAGTCGTTTGCACCGACCTATGAAACACAGAACGCGCTGGCCGCGCCTGCCCGACGGCGCTGTTTCATAGGCGACACCTATGAAACAGATCGGCCCGGCATTAGGGACGTCAGACGAGCAACGGTTGTGGGACACACCCTGTACGGGCTGCTGAGTGTGGGGGCAGTGGGCGGCGCTGCGCTGCTGGTGCCGCTGGGGTGGGGCTCCTGTCGGCCATCGGAGCTGAGGCAGGTCAGATCAGCGGGCTTGGCGCCAACGGAACCGGTGTGCTGGGTCATCGATGGCCGTAATGGATTTGCTGGGCGGTAGGGCGCCGGTCAACGGTACGGGCGTTGAACTGGGCCGTCCAGTCGGCGACTTTGTCGTACGGAGCCTTGCCAGCCAGCAACGCGGCCGTGAGCGCAGGTATCCGATCGGTGTGCGCCCAAAGCTCCTGCCACTGCTCGTAGCGCAGCGCCAGGTACAGCAATCCGTCCAGCTCGGCGATCGCCTGGATGCCGCGGGTGGACGCGCGGGACAGATCCAGTCCCTCCAGGTGGGGGAGGGCGCGAAGCGTGTCCAGGTCAACGGGGTGAGGCGTGGTCAGAGTCACGGCCCGCAGGGTCGGGTGGCCAGCCAGTGGGGCCAGGTCGATCGTCTTGAGATCGATGTCGAGCGTCTCGATCGGAGCCTCGCGTAGCGCCGTGAGGTCGGCGGACGGGCAGCGGGACAGTTCCACCGCACGCAGGAACGGGGCCTGGCGTGCGAGCTGGAGGTCGGCTTCGCCACCTTCGGTCACCCGCAACGTCTGGAGGTGTGTGCCTGCACCCTTGTGTGGTTCCGGCACGTCGATCCGCAGGTCGCCGTCCTCGCCGATCCTGTGGTCGCCGCGAACGAGTGCGTCCACATAGCGGCGAAGCAGGGTCGTCACCGAGTCTGCGACATATGTGGGGCCGTGGTAGTAGCCGGGGCCAATGCGGATGACCTGCCCGGGCCGGCCCCCACTGGCCGGATCCATGTCCACCGCGAGGTAGTTGCCATCGGTGCCGATCACGAACGGGATCCAGCCGCGTCGATCCACTGACCGCCGGACCGTCCCGGGAGGGTCGGCGTCGTGGACGAAGGGCCAGAAAGGCTGGAAAGGCCGGTCTCGCCAGCCGCGCGGCGCCCAATGGCGGTCACCTCCGTGCACCGCGGCCACCCCCAACGCATCCATCCACCAGGACAGGCGCCCGAAGAGCCCGACCTGGCCATCGCCGTCGGCCACGCCGTACAACGCCCGGAGGTCCGCTGGAAGCGCCACGTTCAGCCTGCTCTCCATTTCCGCGAGCCGCGCGGACGGCAGCGGGGCGGGCAGTATGCCGGACGGGTCTTCCAGCATGCCGCCAAGGCACTCGGCCCGCCGCCTGAGGTATTCCCGCAGCAGCCAGACGGCCTCCTCCGGGTCGCCTGCCGGCGTGAGTTCCGCGGGGCCGTCCTGCTCATCCCCAGGGTCGGGCGGGAGAGTCTCAGGTTTGATCACGTACAGAAAGCCACGTTTTGGATGGCTTACCCTGCTCACCCCACACCCGGTGACCGCCTCGAACCGTCCGGAGGCGTCGACGGTGAGCTCGATGCTGAGACCCTGTTCCGAGAGACCTGACACCCTGTACGCATGGCGCAGGCCGCGCCGCAGATCCACTTCTACAGCCTGTTCGTCACCGGCGGCCGGCCTGTACGACACACCAGCAAGCCCGACGCCCTGCTTGTCGACAAAACCGTTCACCGTCGCCCGCAGCCAGCCCTCCGGCGCCGCCCCGGCGATCTGTGTGCACATCTCACGCAGAATCTCGGAGAGCTCAGAGGTTTTCGGTCCGTCCGTCATAGAAACGCACACTCCGTCAGGAAAGGTCGTCCAACAGGTAGTTCTTAGCATCCCGACCGGACAACGGCAGATCATCCGATCAAGATGAGACGCGGCGTAATCCACGGCGGGGCTTCGCGCAAAGGACAGTCATTCCGGTCAGTCTTCTTCCTCGTCCTGGCCGCCGGCGGGTGAGCGCAACGGCCGCAGCCCCTGGCTGGGGCCGGAAGGTGTGATGGCGTAGCGGCCCAGGCAGTTGAGGTGGGCGTGGCCGAGCGGGGACAGGCGGGCCACGTCCTGGTCGGTCACACCGGTGCCGTCGGTGGATTTCCAGCCCTGGGCGCGCAGGTGGTCGACGATCGCCGACAGGTACGTCGAATTCCACAGCACCACGGCGTTCACGACCAGGCCGAGGGCGGCGAGCTGGTCTTCCTGCCCTTCCCGGTAGGCCTGGCGGATCTTCCCGCCGTTGCCGTGGCAGATCTTGTGGGCGAGCCGGTGCCGCGACTCCTGAATGCTGAGCTGGCGGCCGAGCGTGCGGCGGTAGGTGTTGTCGATCGGGTCCAGGACCGACAGCAGGTGCAGGGTCTTGTCTATCCGGCCGTACTCGGCGAATGCCTGTCCGAGCGGGGTCGGACGTCCGTTGCGGGCGAACATGCGCAGCAGGTCGTAGGCCCGGACCTGGTTGGTAACCAGCGACCCGGCGACTCGGACCATGTCCGGCCACTGCGTGGTGATCTTGCTCAGGTTCACTTTCTGCCGGGCGATCGCCTCCAGCAGTCCGTAGTTCGCCGGTGTCACGGTCGGGATCGCGGCGGGCCACGTCGAGAAGCGCCCGTGAGATCGCCAGCGGGGTGCGGAGTTCGTGTGAGGCGTTGGCCGCGAATCGCTGTTGCTCGGCGACGTGTGCTTCGAGCCGTACGAGCATGGCGTCGAAGGCGTCGGCGAGTTCGCGGAACTCGTCCGCGCGGCCAGGCAACCGGATCCGGTGGGAGAGCGATCCGTTCGCGGCCACGCGCGTGGCGTCGGTGATGCGGGTCAGGGGGCGAGCATGCGTCCGGCGAGAATCCATCCTCCCAGCAGGCCGAACACCAGCAGGAACGCCATCACCGCGGCCGCCGCAGGGGCGAAGGCCCCCAGGAGGAGGATGCGGTTGGGCGCCACGTAGAGAAGGGCGGGCCAGCCGTCGGGCACGTACCGCAGGAGGAACACCCACACGGCGGCGAGCAGCAACGCGCCCGCGAGCATGAGGAATCCGGCGTAGCTGAGGGTGAGCTTGAGCCGGACGCTCATCCCGCGCGCCCTATCCACCCTCGCCTCCTGCGTCGATGCGGTAGCCGACGCCGGGCACGGTGGCGATGAGCCACGGTTCGCCGAGCCGTTTGCGCAGCGCCGAGACCGTGATGCGGACGGCGTTGGTGAAGGGGTCGGCGTTCTCGCCCCACGCCCGCTGCAGGAGTTCTTCCGCGCTGACGACACTGCCTTCGGCGGCGACGAGGACTTCGAGCACGGCGAACTGTTCGCGGGTGAGCGCGACATAGCGGCCGTCGCGGTAGACCTCGCGGCGGAACGGGTCCAGGCGCAGGCCGGCGATCTCGCGTACGGGCGGCCTGTTGTGCGCGCGCCTGCGGTCGAGTGCCCGGAGGCGGAGCACGAGTTCCTGGAGATCGAAGGGCTTGGTGAGGTAGTCGTCGGCCCCGAGCCCGAACCCGGAGGCCTTGTCGTCGAGCCGGTCGGCGGCGGTGAGCATGAGGATGGGCATGCCGCTGCCCGAGGCCACGATGCGCTTGGCGATCTCGTCGCCCGAGGGGCCGGGGATGTCGCGGTCGAGGACGGCGATGTCGTAGGCGTTGACGCTCAGCAGCTCCGTCGCGGTGTCGCCGTCACCGGCGATGTCGGCGGCGATCGCCGCCAGGCGCAGCCCGTCGCGCATGGCCTCTGCCAGGTAGGGCTCGTCCTCGACGATCAACACACGCACTCGATGCTAGGAGCCCGGGCGTATCGTCGGCGTATCGGAAACCGCATACGTGCTGACAACACCGCGCCGCCTTGACTGCGGGCATGGCCTACAGCGAAGCGAGGACCCAGCAGTGACCGGCTCACGGCATGACCCGGCCCCGCGGTTTCCCCGGACGGCCGCGAGCCCCGACGCCGTGGCCGCCCGCGCGCGGAACCTGACCAAGACCTACGGCCGGGGCGAAACCCAGGTCCATGCACTGCGCGGCATCGACCTCGACCTCCCGCGAGGCGGGTTCACCGCGATCATGGGCCCGAGCGGATCGGGTAAATCCACGCTGATGCACTGCCTGGCCGGACTCGACCAGGCCAGCGGCGGCACCGTCACCGTGGCAGGCACCGACCTCGGGTTGCTCGACGACGACGCGCTCACGATCTTCCGCCGCGAGCACGTCGGCTTCGTGTTCCAGTCGTTCAACCTGCTGCCGATGCTCACCGCGGGCGAGAACATCGTGCTCCCGCTCGAACTGGGCGGCCGCCGGATCGACGATGCGGCACGCGAGCGCGCGTACCTGCTCGCCGACATCCTCGGCGTGGCCGACAGGCTCGCTCACCGGCCCGCGGAGCTGTCCGGCGGCCAGCAGCAGCGGGTCGCGATCGCGCGCGCCCTGATCACGCAGCCGGACCTGCTGTTCGCCGACGAGCCCACAGGAAACCTGGACAGCACCACGTCGGCGGAGGTGCTGGACCACCTGCGCCGCTCGGCACGCGAACTCGGCCAGACCGTCGTGATGGTCACCCACGAGCGGGATGCGGCGGCGTACGCCGACCACGTGGTCACCATGCAGGACGGGCGGATCGCCTGATGCGTGCCGTCTTCCTCGCGTCGCTGCGCACGTACATCCGCAGGTACGTCGCGGCGGCGGTCGCGGTCACCGTCGCCGTCGCCTTCGTCGTCGTGGTCGGCATGCTCACCTCCGGCGCGCAAAGCGGGCTCATGGACGGCCTGGGGACGCCGTACCGCAATGCCGAGCACGTGGTCTCCCCCGAGGGGTGGCCGTCGTCCGAGCTGGACCCGGAGGCCGTGATCGCCTTCACCGAGCGGCACGGCGAGAACGCGTCCGCGATCGGCCGGGCGACGCTTCCGGCGCGCGCCGGAAGCCGGCAGCTCTCGGACACGACGACAGTAGGGCCGATCGCCACCTCGCAGGTGTGGCGCTGGCAGGAGCTCAGCTCGGGCCGTTTCCCTTCACGTACGGGCGAGGCCGCGGTGGACGTGTATGTCGCCTTGGCCGAGGACATCGCGGTCGGCGACCGGATCAGGATCGGGGTGGGAGCCGCCGCGGCCGACGTCCAGGTGGTCGGTCTCGTGGAGTCGCCCTCTCCCCCGGCCCAGGCCTCGATGTACGTCACCTGGCCCCAGTTGCTGCTGTGGCGCGACCACCTCCATCTGGGCTCGGTGGCGGTGCGCGGCGAGGTGGGCCCGCTCCCTGAAGGCGCGAAGGCGCTGTCGCCGGAGGCGTTCACCGCTGAGCGGCTGACCCACGTGCAGAACAGGGTCGACAGCCTGTCGGTGATGTTGCTGTTGTTCGCCGGCATCGCGCTCTTCGTCTCGATCCTCGTCATCGCGAACACCTTCTCCATCCTGTTCGCGCAACGACTCCGCGACTTCGCGCTGCTGCGCTGCATCGGCGCGACCCGGCGGCAGGTGGTGCGTTCTGTACGCCGCGAGGCGGCCGTCGTCGGCGTGCTCGCGTCGCTGACCGGGACACTGGTCGGCGTCGGTTTCGGCTACGGGCTGATCGCCCTGATCGACGCCCTCGCGTCCGCCGTGCCGATGGGCGCCGCCGAGCTGCCCGTGCCCTGGCTGCTGGGAGGGTTCGCCGTCGGCCTGGCGGTCACCATGGTCGCGTCCTGGTTGCCGACCCGGCGCGTGGTCCTGGTGAGCCCGCTGGCGGCGCTGCGCCCGGACGCCGGGGTGGACGCGCGCACCAGCACCGGCCTGGCGCGACCTGCGCTCGCCGCGCTCCTGCTGGTCACTGGACTGGCCCTGCTGGGGGTGGCGATGGTCAGGAGCAGCACGGCGCTCATGCTGGCAGGCGGAGGATCGGTGTTCGCCGGGGTGTTGCTCTTCGGCCCGGTGCTCGTCCCCCGCCTGGTCCGGATCGCAGGCGCGCCGCTCGGCCCCACCGGACGGCTCGCGGCCGAGAACGCCGCACACAATCCGCGCCGGACCGCCACCACCACCGCCTCCCTGCTGGTCGGCGTCACCCTGACGATCGCCGTACTCACCGGGATGGCCACATGGCGTACGTCCTTGAATGAGCAGATCGGCAGAGACCACCCCATAGACATCACGCTCACCTCGCCCAAGGGTCTGCTCACCACTGACCTCCTCACCCGGATACGTCGCGCTCCCGGTGTGGAGCGGGCGATTCCCGTGTATGGCGCCGTGGCCCAGGTGGCCGGGCTCCACGACTCGATCCCGGTCGTCACCGCGCCCTCCGCCGGGCAAGTGGCCCGCGACGGCGGAGTGTTCGCACGGGTCGAGCCAGGGAAGATCAGAATCGATTCCGACGCCTTCGGCAAGGGCCTGATTCTGCGGCCGGGTGACCGGGTCACGGTGCGCGTCGGCGACCGGCGAGCCCAGCTGCAGGTGGCCGTCGGCACCGGCTGGGGCCCAGCGGGCGTGGTCGCGCCCGAGACGCTGGCGACGCTCACCGACGCCCCCGAGCCGCGTGCCGTCTGGATCCGCGCCTCCACCGGCGCCGACCCGGCTCGGCTCGGCGCCGACCTGGACGAGCTGGCCGATCCCGTCGGCGCGACGATCGAGAACGGTTTGCGCACCTGGGAGTCGCTGGACCAGCAGCTGCAGATCTACACCTGGTCAGCGCTCGGCCTGCTCGGCATCGCCATCGTGATCGCCCTGATCGGGATCGCGAACACCCTCGGGCTCTCCGTACTCGAACGTGCCCGCGAACACGCGATGCTGCGCGCGCTCGGGCTCACCCGCGGGCAGCTCCGGCGGATGCTGGCGGCCGAGGCCGTCCTGCTGTCGCTGGTGGCCACCGTGCTCGGCACCGTGCTCGGCGTCGGTTTCGCCTGGGCCGCCTGCGAGACGATCGTGAAACGGGCCCTCCGCGACGCCACCATGCACGTCCCTTGGCTGTCGCTCGGCGTCGTCGTCCTCATCGCCGCCCTGGCCGGACTCCTCGCCGCCGTTCTCCCCGCACGCCGGGCCGCCCGGGTGAGTCCGGTCGCAGAACTGTCACTCGACTGAGGGTCCGCGGATCATGGGACGGTGCGCATCTCCTTGCGCAGGGCGAGCCGGAGCGAGGCGATGGTCTCGTCAGATTCCTGTTGTTGTTCGGTGAGGCGTGTAGCTTGGGCACGTGCCTCGGCGAGGTCTCGGGTCAGGGCCTGGGTGCGGCCTTCCAGGTCCTGCACTCTCTGAACGAGTTCGGGTTGGGCCGCGTTGTCGATTTCCGCGCCCAGAGCAAGCTGGAGGCGGCGTTTCAAGGCATCGCGCTCTCGTTTCAGTTCTTGGATTTCTTCGCGGGCCATCGCAAGGTCGGTGTACAGGCTGGCGGGGGTGGCTCGCTCGGGTCGGGGGACCGCGGCTGCTTGCACACCGTGCTGGGCCTGCTCACTCATCGCCTGCCGGATTGTGTCTCTGATGGCGGGGGTGTTGTAGACGAACCAGGTCGATACGTCGGCTTTTCGTGCCACTCCGGCGAAGGAGATGCGTTGCCCGGCGTTGAGGAGATCGCGGATGGCTCCTTTGGTGCGAGCCGTCTTGGCTGCGCTGTCCGTCTGGCGGGCCTGGCGGAGGCGGGCGACGCGGGCGTCGCGGGAGGAGTCAGCTCTGTTCACGTGCACTCCGGATCGTCAGCCTGTCCACCGGAATAAAGGCGGCGACTGAGCGCGCCTTGCGTAGTTCTCGGGCCGCGTCTTCAACGACTGCCCTCTCCTGTTCAGGCAGCTCGTCCAGGGTGCGCCGCATCTGGCTAAGTGTCTTAACGTAGCTAGTGATTTGGTCGTCGAAGTTGCGGATGACCCAGTCGGCCGCGCACATGGCGAGGGCTACTTCCTTGTCGGCCCGCAGCTCGGCAACCTGCTGTTCTAGCCTCGGGCTTTCGTCTGGGCGGCGAGGGATCTGATCGTTTACATGGGAAAAGTGCTCTCTGAACTGGGAGGATAGGGCTTGTCGAAGGTCCTGTCCGCGCCACGTTCTGGAGCACTTTTCGAGTGAAGACTACCGGTTCGAGCCGCAAGATCGTGGTGTCGTCGGACGGCCGCCCTTCGCGCGAGCTCCGTTGACGTTGTCCTGCCGCGGCCGCACGTGCAGGTGCGCGCCCCGGTGGATGCAGCCCAGGTGAGTCGCGTCCGGCAGCAGATGCATGTCCTCGCGCCGTAGCCCCAGAGCCTCTCCAATCCGCAGGCCACCGGCGAGAAGGATGCTCAGCAGAAGGCGGACAAAGACTCGGCCCAGTGGATGCCGATCGAGCAGGTCCGCTGCCGGTACATCGCCGAATGGACCAAGGTGAAACGCCAGTGGGAGCTGACCGTCGATGAGCAGGAGAAGGCTACGCTGACCGCTGAGGCCGCCAAGTGCCCCAACAGCCCTCTGGTGGGCTCAACCTGATCAGACTCATCAACTGCGTCGAGCGTCAGGCCCGAACCGAACGGGCCTGCCGTGCGCGGACTTGAGAGGCTTGCCGCGCTGGCAGGCGACGGGAACGCCGCCTTGCCAGGTAGATCACAGGACAGCAGCCGCAGTGAACCTCTGCAGTCTGGTCTTGGACGGATCGCCATGTCAGACCGCCCTGAACATGGTCATGCCGCTCTGGCCCGGTCTTCTCTGCCCGCGGGGCACCGGCTTTGTCCTTCGTAGAGCGCTATTCCGGCGCTCATCGCGCAGCTCCAGGAGGAGTGCCGTTGTCACCGCAGATGGGCTGGTCGGGGTAGCCGGGCAAGTAGGTGGCCCAGTTCTCACGCGTGAGGCCGTGCCCTGCTCGCTGGCAGATGGCCGCAGCAGCGGCCGCCGGGGTGAGGTCGAATCGCTGGTAGGGGATGTGCCCGGATGCGACGTAAAGGGCGTTGTCGTGCAGGGTCATGGCGAAGATCCTGCCGCCGGAAGTGATGATGGGTGCTCCCATGGGTTGCCGTGTTTCGGTGTCCCACAGCTGAATCGCGCCGTTGGCCATTCCCACGGCCAGCACGCGCGCATCTGGGGAGAAGGCGAGGGCGCTGACGTCCGCGGCCGAAGTCGTCGATGCGAGGGTGCCGAGGTAGCGTCGCACGCTGCCATCCCAAAGCGCGGTCTGCCCGCTCCCCTTGCCGACGGCGAGGAAGCGTCCGTCGGGGCTGAATGCCAGCGCGCGGGCCGCACCTACTCTGCCCTCGCGAGGGATCGGCACTCTCGCGACGAGATCGGCGATGTGCCCCTGCGTACTGACCAGCAGCCGCTCGGTGGGGTCGACGGCGAGGCGGCCGCTGATGAAGGGCACGGTCGCGGAGATACGACCTTTGATCGGATCCCAGACGATGGTCTTACTGAGGCGGGAGGCATCGTCGCCGAGGATGGGAGTCCCACCGATCAGGATGCTGTCGCCCGCGAATGCGAGGCTCTGTCCGTCTTGGAGGGGTGGCGAGGTCGCGCTGACGCGTCGGCCGTCGATATCCCACAGCCATGCCCTGAACGGCGGGGACCGAAGAACGTCGCTGTAGGCAAGCACCCGGCCGTCACGCCGGAAGGCGATCTCAACGCACGCTGCCCCTTCGGGGGCGGACACCGAACAGCGCAGTGGTGGCGGGCCGGGCAGACGCAGCCCGCTGGTGCCATCACGTAGCTCGACACGGTCGAAGTACGTGATCGCAAGACGGCGGCCGTCGGGGCTGAAGGTCGCGCGGGTGACGCGTTCGTCTCTCCAACCGCTGTCGGAGAAGGCGTTGAACCGAAGCGTGCGGACCGTGGTCAGTGTCGAGGAGATCAAACCCGTGAGTGCCCCGGCAAGGTAGCGGACTCGGCCGGCGGCCGGGTCGATCTTGAGGTCGAAGGCGAGTTCACCGCCGAGCGGGTGCCGAAACAGTGGATCATCGGTCTGGCTCAACCGCCACACCAGAAGCTCATCCATGCCGACCGTGGCCAGGAAGGAGCCATCCTGGCTGAATCCGACCTCATACACCCCCGGTGCCACGAGAGCGGGAGCCTCCTTGCCGTCGGGCAGGCGCCACTGCCGGACCTGCCCGCCTTCGGCCAGCAGCAGTCGTCCTCCGTCGGGAGCCAGGAACAGGCGCCCTTCCCGGCACTGAGGGGCCGACAGCGTCGGCGCCCAGGACGCGGTGATCCTGCGCCCGTCGTCCAGGTTCCACAGCTGGAGCGGCGCCCCGGGCACGCACAGCGCCATGATCTTGCCGTTCGCGCTGATGGTGGCGTCGGGAGCGTCGGTTTCGACGCTCTCCCGCCCTTGAATGCGTGCCATGGCCTCCAAGCTCGTTCTGCCCCACCCGCGCGGGCCGGACTTCTTCCGGCTGGTGCTCACCTGCAGGATCTTCTGCCGGGTGGCGAGGTCCCACACGCGGACGCGGTAGCGGGAGCCATCCGCTTGGTAGACGATGACGTGGTTCCCGCTGCGGCTGACCTCGGCCCCCTGGCTGGTGGTGTCCAACGGGGATGGGTCGTAGTGGCCGGTGGTCATGTCCCACAGCATCACGTTCGTGTCCTTGGCACCCAGATTGAAGAAGGGCAGCCGGCGGGCATCGCCCATCCCCAGGACGGCGTCGGGCAACCGCCCGGCCAGGCCGGGAGCGGTGGAGATCGTCCGCTGGCTGTCCAGGTCCCAGCGGGTGACCTGGGTGGCGCCGGCGCTGATGAGGGTGCGGCCGTCGGTGCTGAGCCAGCGCATGGTGGCCGGGGCGGGGTCGGGGTCGGTGAAGGTGTCCTGCTGGGGTTGCCGGCTCGCAGTCAGCAGGGCGGCGCGGGTCTCGGGGAGGTCGGCCAGGCGCCAGGCGGCCAGGCTGAGCTGCATCGCCAGGCGCGGGTCGGACTGGCGCAGGCTCTCGGCGGTTCCGATCATCTGGCGGGCGTGCGCCTCGCGCTGCTGCTGGCTGCTGACGGTGTTCTGCTGCCAGGCCAGCGACGCGGCCACCAGCGCGAGCGTGACCACGACCGACAGGACCAAGGTCCGCAGCCTGCGGCGGCGGCGTGCGCTGTGGTGGGCCGCTGAGCCGGCCTGCAGGAAGTCCCGTTCTACAGGGGTGAGCGTGTCGAGGTGCTGGGTGAGGTGTTCGCGGGCGGTAACCAGCTGGAGTCCGCGGTAGAGGATGCCGGGGTCGCGGGCGTGATCGCTCCAGGCCATGGCCGCCTCAGTCAGGCGGCGGTGGACGCGTAGCCGTTCGCGGTCTTCCTCCACCCAGTCGCGCAAGCGGGGCCAGGCGGTCAGCAGTGCCTCGTGGGCCAGGTCGGCGGTGTCGTCGTCCAGGGTGATCAGCCGGGCGGCGGCCAGTCGTTCCAGCAGCACCAGACCAGGGTCGAAAGGGCCGGCGGTGAGCAGCTCGGCACGCCGTACCGGGCGGCGGGTGTCCTGCGCGCCGGCCTCGCCCGGCGTGACCAGGCGCAGCAGCAGCTCGCGCAACCGCTGCCGCTCGGCGGGGGCCAGGTCGGCGTGAAGGTCTTCGGCGGTGTGGGCGACAGCGCCGCGGATGCCACCCGTGGCCTGGTAGTCGGCCAGGGTGAGTGCCTTGCCGTGGTGGCGCCGCCAGGTCTCCAGCAGGGCGTGCGACATCAGCGGCAGCCCGCCGGGCTCGCCCGCCACCTCCTCGATGATGGTGGCGGTCAGTTCACGCTGGACGATCAGCCCGGTGGCCGCCGCCGGTCTGGTGATCGCCTCACGCAGCTCCGATCGGCTCATCGGTCCGACCGGGACCGTGGAGTCCCGGACGGCTTCCATCAGCGCGGGATGGCGTGCGCAGTGGTCGAAGAAGTCCGCGCGGACGGCCAGCACCACCCGGCTGCCTCGATCGTCGGTGCCGGCGGTGACCAGGGCGTCGATGAACGTTCGTTGTTCGTCCGGGTCCTGGCACAGTGTGAACGTCTCCTCGAACTGGTCGACCACGATCACCTCGCCCGTGCCGGCCTCTGCCAGCGCGGCCCGCGGGTGGGCGCCCGGTGTCATCACCCGGACCGCGCGCGGCCGTAGCTTCGGTACCAGCCCCGCACGCAGCAGCGAGGACTTGCCGCAGCCCGACGGGCCCACCACCACGACCAGGCCATGCGCGTCCACCAGTTCGGCCACCCGCTCGACCAGCGCGGTCCGGCCGAAGAAGTACGCCTGATCGGCTGTCTCGAATCTGGCCAGCCCTCGATACGGCGCCCGCGCCACCTCGCCGCCCGAGCCGGTGGCCTCACGGACGGCGGCGAGGGCCTCCTCCCACCGAGTCCGCCACCACTCGACGTCGCCGTCGCACGCCTGCACGTAGGCCAGGGTGACCGGCAGGGTGGGTAACAGGTCTCCCGCGGCGGCCTTCGCCAGCGTGGCGGCCGAGCACGGCACCCGAGCGGCCATCGCGCGATAGGACGGGCCACCCGACTCCTGGCGTAGCTTGCGCAGTTCCACGGCGAAGGCGGCCATCGGGCCGTCCGCCGGATCGACCGGCCGTTCACGACGCCCCACACGATCCCCCATATCCCCGAATACGGGCAAACCAGCACAACATACCCAGCCATATGAAGATGATCAAGTTTTGTCCAGGGGACGAATCGGGGTTCCAGACAATTCAGCAGCCACCAAGACTGGCCACTGCCTGCCGTTATCCGCTCGGCGGGCCGGCCATTTCAGGACCTGGGACCGCCCAGGCAACAAAGCGAGGAGAAGTCATGCTGAGAAGGTTCCTCCCGGCAGTCGTCGTCGCCGCCTCCCTGGCAGGGCTGGCGTTGGCGCCGCCTGCGAGTGCGGAGGCCCTTTCCTCCTACAAGGCGTACGGCTGCGCGGCCGGAGACTTCTGCGTGTACTCGACAGAGGTCATCTCCGAAGGCACGAAGATCAGCATCGGCCGGGGCGAAGACTACGGGCCGGTCAGCGCGGCCAGCAGCCCGTATAAGGGCGTCCGATCCTTCTTCAACAACGGCGTGGTCGCCACCTATGACCACGTCCTTGTCTCATACGTCTACTCGAACGGCGCCGCCTACTCGAAGTGCATTCACCGCGCCGAGGACGGTGACCTCGGGGCGGGACACGAGACGGTCGACTCCCCCGTGACCGTCACCCGGATCCAGTGGAGAAGGGAAAACTGCGCCGCGTAGCCTCGCATCCGCCGGTAATCCAGCGGAACCGGTCCGGTCCGACGCCACGGAGGCCGTCGGACCGGACCGCCGGGGCCGCGCGACCCGGGGCCCGTCCCCATCGGTAGA
>NZ_JBEXUP010000073.1:0-44544 GCF_040614375.1 Nonomuraea sp. NPDC005983 | reverse complement strand
TTGCTACTCGAAGGATCACTCGATGGCCGTCTTCATTTCACGACGCCACGCCTGTGACCAGGCCAGACTCGTACACCACTCCCGCGGACGCAACCAGCCGGGACAAGCCACTGCCGGACTGGGCTGTCAGGGCGTTCACCCAGCTGGCAGAGGATCCGCTACATCCGTCTCAATCGCCAACTCCGCCAGCGTGATGTCGATGGTGTGGCTGGGGGAGTGCCGCACCATGAAGGTGGGCTGGCAGCCGTACGGGATCTGCGCGAGCACTGGGCCGGTGAGTGCGGAGTAGCTCGCCGACGTCGAGACCGATGTGCCGGCAGGGTTCGTGTTCGCGTGGGCCTCAGCCGGGCTGGCCGACAGCACCATCCGCAGCGACACCAACCACTTGGAGCTGATCCGGAGCTGGTTCGGCCGGCCGCCTGCCGCTTGGTCAGGCGCGCTGCGCAGACGGGGTGCGTGAGTAGGTCTCGCGCGGCGTAGGCGCCGCCGGGCGATACAGCTAGACCCAGGTGTAGTTGTCGTTGGTGATAGCTCCTATCGCGATACGTGCGCGCTAGGGAGCTGGGGAGGAGTACGACGAACTGCCCGACGGGAGCCGCGAGGTCGGGCCGAAGGCGGGCAGGTCAAGGGGGTTGGGCCGTTGTGGCGGGCCGAGGCTCGTCACCGTGTCTCCTCGTCAAGGGCGGGCTGGAACGTGCGCGGTTGGCGGGGAGGCCGCCGGCTCATGCCGGCCGGGCAGCCTCCCGATCGGTCGTTCAGACGGCGACCAGGTCGAACTCCTCCCACGGACCGATGGCGGTGCGGTTGGCGATCAGGGGCGACGCGCCGGCGTCGGCAGCGGTCACGTAGCGGTCGTTGGACAGCGACTTCAGGCTGACGCTGCCGTCCGCGTTGTGGATCAGCTTGTACGTCTCCCACGGGCCGACGGCGGTGCGGTTGGCGATCAGCGAGGACGTGCCGCCGTTGTCAGCGCACACGTACTTTCCGTTCGCGTGTGCGCGCAGCGCGATGTCGCCGTTGCCCTTGTCGATCACGTCGAACACGCTCCACTGGCCGACGGACGAGCTGTTGGCGATCAGCGCGGACGCGCCGCCGCTTGCCGCCGTGACGTACGCGCCGTTCGCGTGCGCCCGCAGGACCACACCGGTCTTGGCCGCGCCGTCGTCATACACCTGGAACGAGTACAGGGAATAACCCCACGACGTGCCGCGGGCGGTCCCGTACATCCGGACGTAGCGTCCGCTGGCGGTGAACCCGCTCAGCGTGTCGGTGCCGCCCGATCCCCCGGTGCGCGCGGCGACGGTGGTCCAGGTGGTGCCGTCGTTCGAGGTTTGGATCTGGTAGTCCTTGCCGTACGCGGCCTCCCACGCCAGCACCACCCGGTTGAACGTCTTCACCGACCCGAGGTCGACCTGGAGCCAGGTCGGGTCGGCGTACTGGCTGGACCAGCGGGTGGCCGGGTTACCGTCGGTGGCGTTCGAGGCCGGGAACGACGACGTCTCCACGGTGGAAGCGGTGGCCGGCGCGTTCTGCGCCAGGTCGATCGACGGACCGGGCAGGGCGGGAGCCGTGCCGGTGCCGGTGCCGCCGTGGACGGAGACCCGGTCGTAGAAGGTGATGCCCTTGCCGTCGGCGTTGCCCAGTTCCAGACGGCTCACGCCGGCGAGCCCGCCGACCGTGCCGACGACGGTGCCGTCGATCGAGACCGTGGCGCCGGTCCCGCCGGTGTAGTCCCAGGTGAACCGGTGCCAGCCGTAGGTGCGCGGCACGGTGGTGGCCGTCTGCGTCGCACCGTTCTGCAGGACGTAGGCCGTCGAGCTCACCGCGGTGTCCACGCCGAGGCCGACGACGCGCTGCCCGTCGTCCGCGCGGGCGAACGACCTGACCGTGGTCGGCCGGGGAACCCCCGAGTTGTACGTCGCCAGAACCGAGCTCTGCCGGTCGAAGAAGTCGACGGTGACGATCCGCTGCAGCGGCTGGCCGAAGTCGCGGACGAGGACAGGCTTGGCCCCGGCCGGAGAGTTGTCGCTGTCGAGCTGCAGGGACCGCTTGCCACCGAGGACGCCCTCGGCGATGAACTCCGTGGAGATCTGCGGCGCGGCGCCGCGGTAGGTCCACTTCGTCAGATCGAGCCCGGACTCGAAGGCGTCCTGGAAGTAGACGTTCAGCGGCGGAACCGGAGTGGTCACCTGCGGCCTGTACCCGCTCGGGAACGACGCCGTCAGCCCGATGTTCGCGTAGTCCATCCTGGTGTCGTCGAACGTGGCCAGCTGGTTGACGGCTGAGCCGTAGTCGATGTTCGTGTTCGTGAGGCTGATGACGTCCGAGTACTGCTCGATCGTCATCAGCTCGGCGTTGAAGTTCTGCGGGTTGACGGCCTTCAGATTGCTGATCGTGAAACCGGAGCAGCCCATGTCGAGGTTGAGGTCGTTGGGCGCGTAGTCGGCCATGGACGGGTTCGCGCCGACGTCGTCGATCAGCATTTGGTCGATGGTGTTGACCCGGTTCGCGGTGGCACCGTCGGTGCCCCGGTAGAGCATCGCGCAGAAGAACCCGCCGTCGTCGCCGCCATCCTGCTGGAGGTCGTGCAGGTAGTTGCGGGTGAAGACGTTGTGGTGGGCGTACAGGTCCGTCATCCGGTTGTAGCCCTTGTCGTTAGGTGTCGCGGTCCCGGTGTTGCGGGGCCAGCCGCCCATGATGAACAGCCCGCGGCGTGGGGAGTTGTAGATCTCGTTGTTGGACACCGTGGTGGCCGTGGCGTTGTTGATCGTGATGCCGGCGGTCTGGCCGACGAGCTGTCCGACGTCGTGGATCAGGCTGTTGGTCACCGTGTTGTCGGTGGTGTACCCGTTGCCGGAGGCGTCTCCGCCTGTTCCGGGGTATCCGCCTTCGACGTTGACGCCGCCGTGCCCGGTGGCCTCGATGAGGGAGTTCGAGACCGTGACGTGGTCGACGCCGAGGTAGAGCTCGACGCCGAACATCCCGGCGTTCTTGATGTGCGCGTTCGTCACCGTGATGCGGCTGGCGTTCGTCATCACGATGTTGCCAGTCTGGAACTCCACCCGCTCGGTGGACTCGCTGTAGGACGGCAGGGTGGCGCCGGCCGCCTCCGGCGGGTAGGTGCCCATGCCCGCGCCGGCGTCGCCCCAGTTCCAGCCGTAGGAGTAGTAGTCGGGGAAGTCCGTGCCCTCGAACGCCAGACCGTCGAAGGTGATGTTCGACGCCTGGTTCGTCCGCGAGGCTCCGGCGACCCGGAGGATGCTCTCGGTCGTGGGGACGACGATCGACTGCTGGTTGGGGTCGGCCCCGTTCACGGGGTAGTAGTAGAGGTCGCCGGTCGTCTTGTTGTAGTAGTACTCCCCGGGCGCGTCAAGGAAGCCCAGGTTGCCCTGCACGAAGTAGCGCGATCCGCTCGCCATCGGGTATTTGGGCCGGTTGAGCTCGGGATGCCCGGCGACTGCCTTGAAGGCGAATGTGCGGGTGGAGGTGCTGACCGACCCGAGGGGGATGGTGTCGGTCATCCAGGCCTTGCCGTAGTCCCAGGCGACGAGCTGGGCGTCGAGCTGGTTGGCCTGCTGCGCGCCGGTCAGCCCCTTGATGGAGGCCGAGGTGTTGGGCAGGTCGGTGGCGCTGTAGACCAGGCTGGTCATGCCGCCGCCGGTCGCGTTGAAGTAGCCGCCGAGCGCCGAGGGGAAGCGCGGGTCGACGGCGTGGTTCGGCGTCCTGGCCGTCGTCGCGCGGGTGCCGTCGACGTAGAGGGTGTTGAAGGGGGTGCCGGTGCCGACGTTGGTCTTGTACACGCGTCCGGCGGCGCTCGCGGGCAGCGCCGCGTCACTGCCGGTGGCGGCGGTGACGAGGTTCCAGGCGGAGGTGACCGGGTTGCCGCCGACGAACCTCGCCGAGCCGACGGCGCTGCCGGGCGCGTTCCGGTAGATCACCTGGAAGCCGCCGGTTCCGGAGTCGGCGTCTGTGAACTCCACCGGTGCGGGGGTGTAGTAGGTGCCGGGGCCGATGTTGACCACGATGTCGCCGGTCTGCGTGCCACCGGCCCGGAGGCTGTTCACCATCTGCCGTGCGTGGTTGAGCGTGGCGAACGGGTGCTGCTGGTCACCGACGTTGGTGTCGCTGCCCGGTGTCGTCGGATCGTTGGGCGGGGCGACCCAGAGAGTCGTCTGGGTCGCTGCCTGGGCCACGGGGTGACCCGGGACCATGCCGACGAGCACGAACAGCCCGAGTAAGCCGGCCGTGCCACGGCGTAAGCGGAACGTCGTCATTGCTGAGGACTCCTCACCACTGGTGCCGACGATGTGCTGGACCGGGGCGGCGTCGGCAGCCGGATCCCGTTCGCATCAGCGCCCGTCCCGCCGCCACTGCTCGTATTCGGCTCGGGTGGCCCGGGTCAGCGGATAGTAGTCGCTCAGCCGTGCGCCCTCGTCAATCCGCTGGCGACTGAACACCTCCCACTCCTCGTGGTCGCGGGCTTCGGCGACGACCGCGGCGGCCTTGCCCGCCGGGACGACCACGGCGCCGTCGTCGTCGGCGACGACCAGGTCACCGGGGAGGCACAACACGCCGCCGACCGCGACGGGGACGTCGTAGGCCCACGGAAAGAGCTCGGACTGGGAGGCGTAGTGCGGGGTCGTGCCCCGGCACCAGATCGGGACGCCGAGCTGCCGGACGCGTGGCGCGTCGCGGATGTAGCCGTCGACGACGATCCCGGCGCCGCCCTTACGTTGGAAGTAGCGGACCAGCATGTCCCCGAAGCACCCGGAGAAGGGGCTGCCGAAGGCCTGCACGACCAGGACGTCGCCGGGTTCGACGACCTCGAGCACCTCCCACAGGGCGGTGTGTTTCTCCACGTCCTCCTGCCCCAGCCCGGTCGCCACGTCTTCGCGTTGGGGCATGAACTGGAGCGTCCGCGCGACCCCGGTGACGCGGTGTCCGTCGACGAGGGGGACGGGCCCCTGCACGAAGGTGCGGCGGACGCCGTCCGCGTGCAGCTTCGCGCAGGCCGTGGCGGAACTGACCCGGGCTAGTTCGGCGACCAGGGCCGGGTCGGGCGTGGCGGGGCGCGTGCCACGCACCGGGATGGGCCACACGGCGTCGGACGGATGGGTGCTCATGCGTTGTTCTCCGAAGGTCTGATGGCGTCGAACGTCTGATGCTGCGGTGGGTAGGCGCGCAGTGTCATGTCCAGTTCGAGGCGGATGGTGTGGGCCGGCGGCAGGGACACGACGAGCCTCGGGCCGTCGACGCTCTCGCTGAACCGCTCTGCGGCCGGGGCGGGCAGCGCGTAGCCGAGCGGATCGCCGGGGTGGCTGTCTTCACGGCGGTCGTAGGTCACCCGGTCGATGCGGTGCTCGCCGAAGGCGCCCGCGCTGAGCCACAGCAGCCGGGGCCGGGTCGGGCTGAGGTTCACCAGGGTCACGTGCGTCGAGCGGTCGTCGAGGTGGTCGATCAGGGCCGCGACGTCCGGCGGCAGACCCGGCCGGCCCGCTTCGGCGTCCCCGTACCGCAGGCGCGCGTGCTGCAGCCCGCCGTTGTAGAGCACCTGCGGGGCGCCCGTGGTCAACTGCGTCAGGACTTCGGTGACCACCGGGTTCTTCCGCTGCCACCAGTGGATGTCCTCGACGTCCCGCTCGTCGTCGGCGGCGACGAGCGCCAGCCGGTGCGCCGCCTGGGCCGCCGCCATGGCCAGCGCTTCCTCCGGATAGCGCGGGTTGTCGCCGTTGAGGTACGCCAGCCACGGCGCCTCGTGCCCGGCCTCCTCCTTGTCGCGGAACGCGCGCACCCGGGCCCAGTCGTACCCGCTGCGCGCACCGATGTCCCGCAGCACCTCGGCGTCGCCCTTCTCCATCGAGTACCACCACAGCCACGTCGGGAACGCGGTCTGCATCGGCTGGAAGTCGAACCATCCCGACGGGCCGTGGCGGTGCGGGTACAGCATCACCGGGAGCTTCGCCTCGTCGGCGAGCCGCTCGGTCCAGGGCCGGCGCTGGCTCATCTCGGTCTCCGGCACCACGCCGGGGCGGCGTTGCTCCATCACCTGACGCAGCGGAAGCCGGGCGAGTTCCAGGAACTCGGTGTCGCCGCTCACGAAGGCGGCGTTCATGCCGCCGATCAGCGCGGCGGCGCCGACGGTGTGGTAGCCGTGCGGCCAGGTCCACCCGTAATGCCCGCCGTACCAGCGGCCGTCGTGGTACTCGCCGACCTTTCCCGACAGCCCCACGTTGTCGGGGAAGACGCCGCCGAGGTCGCGGCCGCGGGAGAGCCATCCGCGCACGTAGGTGGTGATCCACTCGGCGTAGGCGGCATCGTTGCCGTACAGCCAAGCGTTTGTCAGCAGGGACGTCGCGCACAGGTTGATCGCGGTGTCGCCGCGGCCCAGGCGCTCTCGCATCGCCTGCCCCATGGTCCGCGCCTTGACGTCGTCGGCGAGGTCGTCCCACTCGGTGATGCCCGGCACGTCGTGCAGCGGCAACCCGTAGGGGTGGAAGATGTCCGCGTCGGGCGGGAAGGCGTCCATCTCCTCGCCGAGGCAGGGACGGGGCCCGTCGGCGCCGTTGTGCGGGGCCCTGATGATGTTCCGTTCGGCGTCGTAGTTCCCTTCTGGCGCCCCGGCCAGGTACAGACGGGCGAAACGCTCGGCCCGCTCCCGGAAGTCCGGATCCCGCGGGTCGGCCGCGCAGATCCCGTAGAGGAACAGCAGCGACTCGCCCTGATGGAACCAGTCATAGCCGCGGTCGAACTCGTCCTTGAGCAGGCCGAGCTCGGTGAGCTGCGCGGTGACGCCGTTCCAATGGCGTTTGGCCGCGTCCAGTACATCGGAGGAGCCGCCGAGCAGGTACAGGGCGGGCCAGTTGAAGAAGGGTTCGTAGAAATCGTCCGCACCGTCCCGGCCCATCGGATGGTCGCGGTAGGCCAGCCGTCCGTCCGGCTCGCAGTAGCGGCGCTCGAAGACTCGCCATGCCTCGTCGAGCACGTCGAACAACCGGCGCTGCGACACCGCCCAGGTCGGCGGTGATCCCAGCGGGACGGTCGCTGCGACGCGAACCTCCGCCCCGGATCGCGGCAGCTCGACCGCCAGGTCGTCACCCATGTCCGATCAATGTCCTTTCACCACGCCGGGCCCTCATCGCCACGCGGCCCCGGCAGTTCATTTCAGGAGCTCTCGCCGAACGCCTGAATCACGTCTGCGCCGGCAGTTCGATGACGGTCCCCTCGGTCCGCGCGCGTTCCGCGGCGAAGACGACCCGGTGGCTGGCCAGGCTCTCCTTCAGGCCGGACGGGATGCTCCCGGCGGTGCCTTCGCGCAGTCCGCGGACGAATGCCTCCAGCAGCGCGCGGTCGCCTCCGCCGTGTCCGTCGGCGGCCGTGTGGCCCGTGCCGGCGTCGGAGTCGATCACCGTGGTCCGCTCCGACAGGAAGTCGAACAACTCGAGGTATCGCCCGTCGCCGGTGATCTGACCCCGGGTGCCGAATACGCGGGTCTTGCGATTGGTGCCCTCGGCGAACGCCGTCAAGGTGAAGCTCACCGTCGCACCGCCGTCGAATTCCATCTGGACCGCCTGGTGGTCCACGACGTCGTTGTCGCTGGCGTAGACACACCGTCCGTACGGTCCGTGCGCCAGCGCGTCCTCGACCGCTTCGGCGGTGAGCTGACCGGCCATCACCAGCGCGTTGTAGCCGTCGAAGGAGTCCGGGGCGGCGACGCCCCGGCGGTAGACCCGCGCGGCGGAGAAGGCGCAGTCCGGCTCGATCGAGCAGTCGACACACCGGTCGGCGGCGCCCTCGGGCCGGTTCGCGGCGTTGAAGTGCTTCAGGCTGCCGAACGAGGAGACCCGCTTCACCGGGCGGCCGATCAGGGACATCAGCCAGTCGATGTCGTGACAGGACTTCTGCAAAAGCAGCGGGCTGCTCTCGTCGGCGCGGCGCCAGTTGCCTCGCACGAACGAGTGGGCGAAGTGCGAGTGCCCGATCGGCTCCAGGTGCTCGATCGAGACGATCTCCCCGATCGCGCCGTCCGCGAGCAGCTTCTGCAGCGCGACGGTGTAGGGCGTGTAGCGGAGCACGTGGCACACCGCGGCGTGGACGCCGGCCGCCTCGACGGCCTCCAGGATCCTGACGCAGTCCTCCTCTGTGGTCGCCATCGGCTTCTCCAGGAGGATGTGGTAGCCGCGTTCGGCGAAGGCCAGGACGGCCTCCACGTGCTGGTGGTCGAGCAGGCTGACGACCACCATGTCGGCGAGCCGGGGCGCCGCGGCCAGGTCGCGCCAGTCCTTGAAGACGTTGTCGGCGGGTACATCGAACCGGGCGGCGAACCGACCGCGCGCGATCGTGCGGGGCTCGGCCACCGCCACGACGCGCACCGGTTCTGGCAGGCGGACCACGGTGTCGGCGTAGGCAAAGCCGCGCGCCCCTCCACCGGCCACGGCCATGGTCAGGAGCCTGCCAGGCGAGTCGACGGCATTGGTGAACTGCGAGCCGGACATGCTGTGGATCATCCCTTCGTGGCCCCGCCGAGCAGGCCTTTGACGAAGTAGCGCTGGAAGAACAGGAACAGGATCAAGATCGGGATGGTGGACAGCACCATGAACGCGAACACCGCTCCGAAGTCCGAGACGTGCTCGCTGATCTGGCGGTACATGCCGACGGTCACGGTGCTGCCGTTGGCCGGGCCCAGCACGATCAGCGGTGTGATGAAGTCGTTCCACACGCTGACCGCCGCGAAGATCAGGACGCTGGCCGCGGCGGGTCGCAGCAGGGGGAAGACGATGGACCAGAACGTCCGCAGCGGCCCGGCTCCGTCGAGGGCCGCGGCCTCCTCGAGATCCAGCGGGATGTTCTTGATGAAGCCCATGAACAGCAGGGCGCCGAACGGCAGGTTCGCCGCGACGTTGACCAGCACCAGGCCCAGAACCGTGCCCATCAGGTGCAGTTGCCCGAGCACCTCGGTGATCGGTTGGAGCGTGACGGCGCTGGGGATCATCAGGCCGGCCAGGATCAGGACGGCGATGAAACGGGCGCCGCGGGTCTTGGTACGCACCAGGTAGTGCGCCAACATCGCCGAGAGCATCGTGGAGAAGACCACAGACAGGGCCGTGACCTGGACGCTGTTCAACAGGCCCGCCCAGAACAGGTGGTCGGTCCGGCCGGTGACGTTCCGGATGTTGTCCAGCGTCGGGTGCAGGGGAAGCGTTCCGGGGTGGGCGAAGATCTCCGTGCCCGGCTTGAAGGTGTTGGCCAGCACCAGGTAGACGGGCAGAATGAACACCGCCGTCACCGTCAGGGCCGTGAGGGTCCGGACCGGGCCGGTCCAGGTCTGCGTGGTCACAGTTCGACCTCCCGGCGGCGCAGCAGGCGGAGCGCGGCGAAGGAGACGGCCGCGATCAGCACGAGCAGCAGCGTGGCCTTGGCAGCGCCGTATCCGATGTGCGCCCCATCGATGCCGGTCACGACGACGTCGAAGGCGAGGGTGGTGGTGGTGCCGATGCCCGGGCCGCCGTTCGTCATGACCTTGACCTGGTCGTAGGCCTTGAATCCGCCGATCATGAGCAGGACGGTGCAGATGGTGACGGCCGGGGCGATCATCGGCCAGGTGACCGCGCGGAAGCGGGCCACCGGGCTGGCGCCGTCGATGGCCGCGGCCTCCATCAGCTCCTGCGGGACACCCTGCAGGCCCGCCAGGTAGATGACGACGCACAGGCCGAGCATCTGCCAGCACATGATTGAGGCGACGCTGTACAGTGCGATCCCCGGATCGGACAGCCACCCCGGCGGATGCGCGACGCCCAGGCCGCGCAGGACCCGGTTGAGCAGTCCGTCATCGGTGATGATCGTCTCCCAGATGACGCTGACCACGACCGAGGACAGCACCACCGGGACGAAGAACACCGCGCGCATCGCGTTGAAGGCCCAGCCGCGCCGGTCCAGCAGCTGCGCGATGGCCAGCCCGAGGACGTTCGGGACGATCGTGACGATCGCGGTGAGGATCAGCGTGTTCCGCAGGGTCAGGAGATACGCGGGGTCGGAGAACAGGTCACCGTAGTTCCGCAGGCCGACGAAGTGGGTCGCGGGGCGGAACCCGTTGCGGTCGGTGGTGCTCGTCCCGATGGCCATCACCATCGGGACGAGCACCAGGCCCACGTAGACAGCCATGCCTGGCAGCGCGAACACCAGGAAGCGGTACGTCCCACCCTCCCGCCTGCGCTTGGCCGCGACGGGCCGCGAGGCGCCGATCGGCGGTCTTGCCCGCTTCACCGATCCGAACGGTCCCCGCAGTCCGGCCGCGGTCGGCCGATCATGGTTCTTGACGCCTTGCATGTGCGGCTCCAAGTTCAGGTCCCGATGGGATCTAGCGCGTCGCCGCGGCGTAGCGCTGGTCGAGATACGCCGCGAAGGCCTGCGGCGACTTGCGCCCGGTGATCAGGTCGACGATCGCCGCGTTCAGCTGGTCGGAGAAGCCCGGCGGCAGGGAGCCGTCGCCGGCCGTGTTCATCCAGGCCGGCACCGTCTGGCCGCTCTGCTGCGCCTTCTGGTAGATGTCGAGCGTCTGCGTGTACATCGCCCCGACGTTGGCCGGCGGCGTGTAGCCCTTGATGCCGATGATGAGCCCGTCGGCCAGGACGCTGTTGTCGAGATTGGCCTTGTCTTCGGCGAATGCCAGGGCCCACTTCTTGGCGAGGCCGACGTCCTTGGCCTTCGAGTTGACCATCAGACCGCCGCCGGTGACGACCGGGACGACGTTCTGCCCGGCGTCGCTGGGCCAGCCGAAGACGCCGACGTCGAACGACGGCTTGTTCTTGTCGAGGGAAGCCGAGAACCACGAGCCCATCGGGTACATGGCGGCCTTCTTGTCACGGAACGCCTGCTCGACGTCGGAGTAGGAGCGGCTGAGCCCGGCGGTGTCGATGTAGCCCTTCTTGGACAGGTCCGCGGCCTTCTGGGCGGCTGCCACGAAGTCCGGGTCGGAGAATTTCACCGTGCCGGCGGCGCGCTTGCTGAACCAGTCAGGGGTCTTGGTCAGCATGTCGGACGACACGATGGCCCCGAACCCGAACGCCGCCGCCCAGGTGTCCTTGCCTCCGCCGCCGATCTCCAATGGGATGATCCCCGCCGCCTTCAGCTTCGCGCAGTCGTCGAGGAACTCCGCGTAGGTCTTGGGCGCGGTGGTGATGCCCGCCTTGGCGAAGTCGTCCTTGTTGTAGTAGACCAGCGGGATCGGCTGCACGTTGAACGACAGCGCGTACGTCTGGCCCTTGATGGCGCCGGCGTGCGGGTCGATGAAGTTCTTCATCTCGTCCGCGCTCCACGGCGCCAGCTCGCCCTTCTGCGCGAAGCCGTCCGGCGAGATGCTCGTCATGATGTCGGGCGCCTGGCCGGACGCGTAGAGCTGCTGGAGGTACGCGGTGCTGTTGGTGCCGACCAGCTTCTTGATCGTCACCCCGGGCACCTTCGCACTCGCGCGGGCGATCGCGGCGTCCCAGTACTCACTGGTCAGGTTGGGGTTCTCGAACGTGAGGAACGTGAGTGTGACGGCGCTACCGCTGCCTGACGCCTTGGTGACGTTCCCGTCTCCGACGGTACAGGCGCTGAGAGCCAGCGCCGCGGCCACCGCGACCGCGGCGGCCGTGCGAAGCCTGGTTCCACGCGGTACGTACATGCTGATGCTCCTTCGAAGGGGGGCGGGCCGCCTAAATCCGGCGGAGGCTGGGTCTTCCCCGTGGCGCGACGTAGGGCAGGTTTATAAATAAAGTTTGTTTTATATCTCGGATGGCTGGTAGTGTTGCAGCTCACATCGGGACCGTCAAGAGGTGGAGATGGCTGGTCTGAACGGGGATCCCTCGGTGCTCCGCAAGCTCAACTCGGCGGCGGTGCTGCGCGTCCTGCACAGCGCCCTACTGTCCGGGACGGCGACCGGGTCCGGCACACCGACGCAGCCTGGTTCGATGACGCTCACCGAGATCACAAAGGCGGTGAGCGTCTCCCGGCCCACCGTCGAGGATGTCGTGGAGTCGCTGCTGGAGCAGGGTCTGCTGAACGATCTGGAGCCGATGGGCGGGACGGGCCGCGCGGCCGGCCGGCCGGCCCGGCGGTTCGGCTTCCGGGCCGACGCCGGCCACGTCGTCGGCGTCGATGTCGCCCCCGACTGGGTCCACGTCCTGACGGCTGATCTGGTCGGCACGATCGTGGCCTCCCACCACGCGCCGGTGTCCCGGCGGGCCGACGGACCCGAGCGGCTGGAAGCGGTCCGCCGCGCCGTGGCACGCGTCCTCGACGACGCCGCGCCCGGACGGCGACCCGTCCTGGGCGCGGCGGTGGCGACCACCGGCATCGTCGACGCCGCCGGCCGCGTCCTGCTGTCCAATCTCCCCGGCTGGACCGGCGTGGATCTCTCGGCGGAGCTCGGCGACATCATCGGCGCGCCGATCGTCGTGGAGAACGACATGCGGGCCGGCGCGGCCGCCGAACGCTGGATCGGGGCGGCCATGGCCGCCGACAATGTCGTGTATCTTCACGCCGGGCTGCGCATGGGCACCGGCTTCCTGATCGACGGCCGCATCCCGAAGGGCCAGCACGGCGCCGCGGGAGAACTCACGCGGGCAGGTGGGAAGCGGGCGCTCAAGGCGTACCGCCGTCTCCTCGATCACCTACCGCCCGCCGACCCCGAACACGGCAGCGGGGCGGACGACCCCCCTCAAGATGTGCGGCCGTTGTTCGAGGCCGCCGCCCGCCACGAGCCCGCCGCCGAGCCGGCGGTGAAGGACTTCGCTCGCCGTTTCGTCAAGGCCGTCGAAGGCCTCATCGTCTCGATCGACCCCGAGGTCGTGGTCGTCGGCGGCAGCCTGGCTCTGGCCGGCGACATCGTGGCAGAACCGATCCGGAACCACCTGGCCAAGGCATGCGTCTTCCCCCCGCGCATCGAGGTGTCTGGGCTGGGCGACGACTCCGTCGCCCAGGGGGCCATCCGGATAGCGCTGGACCAGGTCGAGGCCCAGCTGTTCCTCACCGGGAACGGTCGATCAGATCGCGACGCCCGCTTCGGCACCCTCCCCGCCGGAGCGGATCTGGAGGCGATCATCGACCGGGTTCGAGAGTCCAGGACATGAGCAGCTTGGCCGAGTAGAACGGGTCGTCCTCGATATCGGGCACGTGTGGGTGCCCGAAACTCGGCCGGCGGGCTGATCTGGGGTTTGGCGTTTCCGCGCTGGCGGGCGTGATCGCTGTTCATGGCGTTGCAGCTGGTTTATCTGAGCGCCGTAGCCAGGTGCAGGTGCCGATTAATCATCCGGCCAGGTCAAGCTACGTGTCGGTATTCCTTCAGGACACCTCCGAGTCGATCACGTCGGCGGACGTCGAACGAGGTGATCGACGCCAAGTCGATGTCGGGATCGGAGAGTGGCCGAAGCGGGGCAGCCTGCCGGAGAGCCCGATGGGGCCGGTGTTCGTTGTAGAAGGTCTCGAACTCGCGTAGCGCATACAGGAGGTGGCGCTGGTTCCAGATCAAGGTTCGGTCCAGCAGTTCGCGTCGACAAGTCTGAATCCGTCGCTCCATGATGGAATTCATCCTTGGCATCCGTACGCCGCTCTTGATGATGTGCACTCCGGCATCGGCCAGCACGGCGTCGAGCGCCGCGGTGAACTTGGCGTCCCGGTCACGGATGAGGAACCTCGCTGCGGTGCCCGCATCCTGCAGGTCCATGACGAGATCGCGGCCGAGCTGGGTGACCCACTGCCCGGTAGGGCGAGGGGTGACACCGAGGATCCGCACCCGGCGGGTGGCGTGCTCGATGACCGCCAAGACTGCGCCTGCCGATAATGCCATCCGTGCAGGTCATCCGGCTTGCCCGGCTGGTCCTGGTGTGCTCTGGCTTCGGCCCTCGGAAGGGGCCGATCGCGGCAGAATGATCGGTTGTGCTCGTTCGCCTGGCCTGTCTGACCGTCACGAATGCCTTTGTCGCGCTGCGGTTGTTGCGGATGGGGGATAGGGACAAGGACGCCGAGATCCTTGCTCTACGTCACCAGATCACCGTTCTTGAACGGCAGCTCGGCGCCGCTACCAGAGTGAGGTTCGCTGCCGAGGATCGGGCCTTCCTGTCCGCGTTCCTGACGTCGTTACCGCGCGAGGTTCTGCGTCGGCTGCGGCTCCCCGTGCGTCCGGATACCGTCCTTCGCTGGCACCGCGATCTGCTGAAGCAGCGCCACGCTCGCTCCGGTCGGCCCACGCGGCCTGGGCGCCTGCCCACCGTGCGGTCCATCCGCGTGCTCATTTTGCGGCTGGTTCGGGAGAACCCCTCGTGGGGTTATAGGCGAGTGCACGGTGAGCTCGCCATCCTGGGCATCAAGGTCGCGCCTTCCACTGTCTGGGCTGCTTGAACTGCGTGGATGGGGTTTTCGGCAGGCGCAGGGCCGGATCGAGCGCCGTCAAGTCCTCGGCGGGCTGATCAGCGAGTACCAGCGAGCTGGCTGACCAGCGGGGTGCAGTCATGAAATACGCAGGTCAGAGCCTTGGACCCCAATTTTGACACCCTTCACGCACTTTCAGGATCTTCACCCCGTCCATGGCCTTTGCCCTGAAGGACCGGGCTCGGCTCTCCCTTTGCCCCGCACATGGCGGGCACACTAACGGCGCGGCAGACTTCGCTTGACGCTGCGGACCGCACAGTCGCCTCCCCTTATAGGGCCTTCGACGCTGGACTTCGGCCCGGCCCGTTTCCAGGCCGGGCCGCCAGCCTGCTACCGGGCTCCCTGACGATTACCCGGACCGGACTTGCACCGGCTGGCGAAGACGAGCTTCCGATCAGGTCATGACCGCATCAGCGATCACCTCCAGATCTCTGGGCGTACTCCACGGAGCGGTGTAAAGGCCAAGCAAGTGTGAGAGGGACAGTGGCGCTGGTGAGAGTAGACGGTGGCCTGCCGTAGAGGCCTCGGGCTGGCTCACGCCACAATCGGCGTAGCCCGGTGTAACCAAAAGGTGTGGACGAGAGCGACCGAGGCGCACGGAGATCACTACCTACGGCTAGTAGTCGATCACTCATTGTATAAATGCTGGGGTGTGCTGCCCAAGCTCAAAGGGCGGCCTGAACCGAGGGAGATCACCTTGAAGGCACCCAGACGAGCGTTCGCCGCCAGCCTGTGCACCCTAGCGGTCAGCGGGGCGATGCTGAACGCCGGCTCGGCCGCGCTGGCGGAGAACGCCCCGCTGTTCAGGGCGAAGCTGATGGCCAATCACAGCGGCAAGTGCCTGGACGTCGCGGCGGCGAGCCAGCTTGACGCGGCGTTCGTCCAGCAGTGGATGTGCTACGACGCGCCCGATAACCAGACCTGGAACTTCGTCGCTGTTGGCGACAGCGACCTCGCCGACGGCTACCTCGCCGACGGCTACTACACCATCCGCGCCGACCACAGCGGCAAGTGCTTGGAGGTCGCGGGTGGGAGCACCGCCGACAAGGCGACGGTGCACCAGATGACGTGCGGCCCTGCCAAGACCAATCAGCAATGGCGGCTCGTCCAGCGGCGCAACGGCTTCTTCAGTGTGGTCGCCCGCAACAGCGGCAAGTGCCTGGAGGTGCCGGACGGGAATCTCAATAACGGGGTCGGCGTGGTGCAGCAGGGGTGCTCCAAAGACCGGCCCTATCAGGAATGGAAGCTCCTCTGAGCCGCCGGTCATGACCGGACGCTGCGTGGGCGCAGGCACGCCGGGCGCGGAACCGGCGGGGGCCTCGCGCAGCGCCCGATCCGGGCCAACGGGCTCGGCCGCTCAGACAGACTGTTGAGCTGGGCGTCGGACCAAGGACACCTCCGAGGGACATACGGTAGCCCCGTGTCCCTCGGCTGTCCCAGATAGGCAACCGCATTTTGCGCAGGTGGGTAGCGCTTCGGGGACGCGGGGACACCTCTCAATAGCGGACGGGCCTGCGGTAAGGGTCGACGAACACGGCCGATTCTCCGCGCGAAGCGCGTTGGAAGGCGTGCGAAGCACCTGTAGCGCGTCAAAACACCTTCGCTATCGCATCGAGCTGCGGTTGGACCCAGCCCCCCCGCGCCGACAAGATCACGTCGTGTGCCTCTTCGCCTGCTCTGTCTGCTCACGGTCCGGGTGTTCGGCTGGCTGATGCTGCTGGGCCGTAGCCAGGCGTCGAAGGATGTGGAGATCATGGTGTTGCGGCATGAGGTGGCGGTGTTGCGGCGTCAGGTCGGGCATCCGAAGCCGGACTGGGCCGATCGGGCCGTTCTCGCGGCGTTGGCCCGGTCGCTGCCGGCGGTGCTGCGCGCTCATCGGCTGGTCACTCCGGCGACGTTGCTGGCGTGGCATCGTCGCCTGCTCCGACGTGCATGGATCTACCCGCATCGTGGCGGACGGCCGAGGACGAGCCGGGAGACCCGGGACTTGATCGTCCGTCTGGCGCGAGAGAATCCGGCGTGGGGCCATCGACGGGTGCACGGTGAGCTGGTGCGGCTCGGCCACCGAGTCAGTGGGGCGACCGTGCGGCGCATCCTGCGCTCGCGGCCGCTTCCGCCCGGCGCCCCGATATCTCGATACCTCCTGGCGAAGCTTCTTGAGGGTGCAGGCTGAAGGGCTTCTGGCCTGCGATTTCTTCCATGTTGACACGATCTTTCTGAAGCGCCTGTACGTGTTATTCGTGATGGAAATCAACACGCGGCGCGTGCACATCTTGGGTGTGACCTCCCTGAAGGGTGTCAATACTCCGTTCACGGCTGTGATCTGCGGGTTTGTCCCGGCTTCTTGGTCGAAGCAGTGGTCAAGGTCGGGCATGCTCGAGGCTCGTGGCGCTTCGTCTCTTCTATTTGATCTTCTGTCGCATCGTGGGCTGGTTGGCACTGCTGGCTCGTGGCGACGCGTCCAAGGCCTTGGAGATCCTCATACTGCGGCATGAGGTAGCAGTGCTGCGCCGTCAAGTGGGCCGTCCGAGGCTGTCGTGGGCGGATCGAGCGATTCTGTCCGCACTGGCTCAGGGACTGTCGGCGGCGCTCCGCACTCATCGATTGGTGACGCCTGGGACGCTGCTGCGTTGGCACCGGCGTCTGATGGCGCGTCACTGGACCTTCCCGGACCGGGGAGTGGGACGGCCTGCGACCGATCCGGCGGTCGTGGCGTTGATTCAGAGGCTGGCGCGGGAGAATCCGCGCTGGGGTTACGAGCGTATCCGCGGCGAACTGCGGTATCTGGGCCATCGGGTCAGCGGTGCGACGGTCCACCGCATCCTGAAACGAGCACGCCTGGGGCCGGCGCCGCGACGTGCCGATGACCGATGGCGCGATTTCCTCCGCGCCCATGCCGCGGGCACGCTGGCCTGTGATTTCTTCACGGTGGACACCGTCACGCTGCGCCGGTTGTACGTCTTCTTCGTGGTGGAGGTCGGCACTCGGTTCGTGCACGTGCTGGGCGTGACCGCCCGCCCTGATGGTGCGTGGGTTGCCCAGCACGCCCGTAACCTTCTCGCCGATCTGAAGGACCGGGCCGGGACGTTCCGAGTTCTGATTCGGGATCGGGATGCGAAGTTCACCGACAGCTTCGATGAGGTTTTCGCAGGCGACGACATTCACGTGCTGAAGATCCCGCCGCGGTCGCCTCGCGCGAACGCGTTTGCCGAGCGATGGGTGCGGACCGCACGCGCGGAGTGCACCGATAGGCTGCTGATCTTCGACGAGTGGCACCTTCGTACTGTGCTGGACGAATATGCCGATCATTACAATCGGCACCGGCCGCACCGCTCCCTCGGCCTTCGAGCGCCCACCGGGTTCGACGTGATTCCGCTGCCGGTGGGCCGGATCGAGCGCCGTCAAGTCCTCGGCGGGCTGATCAGCGAGTACCAGCGAGCTGGCTGACCAAGGGAGTGCAGTCATGAAATACGCAGGTCAGGGCCCTGGGCCTAGTTTTGACACCCTTCAGGCTTCGCTGTGACCCTCGGGGCCGCGATCTCGCTCGGCGAACCCACAGCGCCGGGCCAGGGACCGATCGGAATGGCCGGCTCGATGACCGACACCAGTTCCCGGGGAACTTTTGCAGCGGCTCATGCGACCACTGGGAGACAGCCTCAAGAAAGTTGGACCATGAACAGAAGATCGATCCTGAAAGCGGCAGCCGTCAGCGGTGTGGGGGCGAGTCTGGGAGCGATGGGCTTGGAAACGCCGGAGGCGGTCGCATCGCCGCGGCGCGGGATGCAGGTGGCGATCCTGCTGTACGACGGCTTCACCGCGCTGGACGCGGTGGGACCGTACGAGGTGCTGTGCCGGGTGCCCGACACATCGGTGGTCACCGTGGCCAAACGGGTGGGCCCAGTGCGCACCGACACCGGAGTGCTCGGCCTGGTCGCCGACCGCGCGCTGCACCAGGTGCGCCAGGCGGACGTGCTGCTCGTGCCGGGCGCGGGCAACCGCGGTGTCATCGCCGCCATGGAGGACGCGGAAATCGTGGACTGGGTACGCCGCCTGCACAAGCACACGACCTGGACGACGTCCGTGTGCACCGGCGCGTTGATTCTGGGCACCGCCGGGCTGCTGCGCGGCGTGCCCGCCACCACGTACTGGGCGTCCCGCACCTATCTGGAGACCACGTTCGGCGCCCTACCCGCGCCAGGCCGCTTCGTCGAGTCAGGGAAGATCATCACGGCTGCGGGGGTGTCCGCCGGCGTCGACATGGCGCTGCACCTGGCCGCCAAGCTCGCCGACGAGCGGACGGCGCAGGCGCTGCAACTGGCGATCGAGTACGACCCGCAGCCGCCCTTTGACACCGGCAGCCCTGAGAAGGCCGGACCCGACCTGCAGCAACTCGCCCTGAAACTTCTCGAGGACGCTGCCGTCTAACTGTGTGTCAGAACATCTGGCGAGCCGGTTCGACGTCCGACCGGTTGGGTTCGTCCAGGTACTCGGTGAGGAAGTCAGCGGTCGCCGGCGGCGGGGCGAAGCGGCGCAGCCGCAGGCTGTTGGAGACCACGAACACCGAGGACGATGCCATGGCGGCACCGGCGATGAGCGGGTTCAGCAGGGCGGCGACGTTGTAGCCGAACGCCGGATGAGATTGCCGCGGAGGGGCGCCAGTGTGGCGCGGGCCGGGGTCAGGGCGGTGGGCACGGTGTTCAGATCGTCGCAGATCAAGATGAGGTCGGCGGCGTCCGGCGCCATATCGGTGCCCTCGACCACGGCCAGGCCGAGGTCGGTGCGGGCCGGTGCCGGAGCGTCGTTGATGCCGTCGCCGACCATGGCAACGCGGTGCCCTTCGCTCTGGAGGCGGGCGACGATGGCCTGCTTGTCGCCCGCCTCACCTCGCCGCTGACCTCGACGATGCCGACCTGGTCGGCCACGGCTCGCGCGGTGGTGACGTTGTCACCGGTGAGCAGCAGGGTGTTCAACCCCAACGCGTGCAGTTCGTCGATCGCCTCGGCGGCCGAGGGCTTGATGACGTAGGCGAGGGCGAGCGCCCCCATGGCCGCGTCGTCGGCCGCGACGAGGACGCCGTGCAGCCCCGGCACGAACGCCATCCCCATGGACAGGTCCATCGGTGCCACGGCCAGCCTGATCGCGACCACCATGCGCCGTCCCAGCGTCCGCACCCGCCGGTCGTCGATATCGTCCGGGGCGTCGGAGGAGTGCGGCGTGTACGGTTCCGCGTTGTCGCCGGTCCGCTCGATCTCCCGGATCAGCTCCTCAACCGAGACATCGCCAGCCTGGATGGTCGCCTTCTCGGTCACGTAGTTGACGCTGGCGTTCACCCCCTATCCGGTTGAGCTCGCGTTCCACCCGTGCGGCCCAGGACGCGCAAGTCATCGCGCCGATGACGAGCTGGATCGTAGGTGTCATGCGGCTTCCTGCGTGTTGTGATCAGACGTTCGAAGCCAGTTGACGCGGTGGGGCCGGAGCCGTGTGTCCGGCCCCACCGCGGGTGATCAGGCGGCGGCGAGCCAGGATGCGGACAGCTGGTGCCGGGCCCGCGCCACCCTGGATCGCACCGTGCCCACCGGGCAGCCGAGCAGTTCGGCGGCCTCGGCGTACCGCAGCCCCAGGATCTGGGTCAGCACGAAAGCGCGTCGGCGTTCCGGCGGTACTTCGGCCAGCAGTTCGGCCAGATCCACCGCGTCCTGCGCGCCGGGCAGGTCATGCGGCTGGCACCGTTCCACGGCCGCCTGCCAATCGGCCAGATCCGCCACCACGGGCCGCGCTCGCGCTGCCCGGAACCGGTCGACGACCACGCGACGGGCAATGGACAGCAACCATGCTCTGGCCGACGACTCTCCGGCGAATCCGGGAAGGCTGCGCAGAACGCGAAGGAACGTCTCCTGGGTGAGGTCATCGGCGGACTGCACATCGGTCAAGTACGCCAGGAATCGGCGCAGATCGCCGTACACCGCCCGGGCAAAGGCCTCCACGTCGGCGGGGTCACCGTCGCGGGCGGCCAAGGCGAGCAAGGTCAAGCGGCGGTCGTCGGCGGCGCGCTCATCGGTGACAACAGGATTCAAACCAATCACTCCCTGAGTGACAAGAGGAAGAACCGTCTGCGGCGGAGAAAGGGACATGGGGATACGTCTGGCAGGTAGCGTCCGTGCTGACTGGAGTGGCGGCCTTCTCGGCCCTGAAGCAACCCGCGGCCGTACAACGGCAGCACCAAGCGCCCGGCACACCGATAGAGGGGCCACGCAACCACGCCGAGATAGTCCCTCCGGCTCGCCCAGCCTGGGCTGGGTGTGCCACTGGTGGCCGGCAGCTCACCTCCGACAGGCGTGATGCTGCGGGCACGGCCCTTCAGGTTCGGGCGTAAATGACTCCGTTGAGGCGTACCTCGATAACCGGGCGGAGCGAGTCCGTCCGGTGCAGCGAAGAGAGCATCTCCACGCCCGGGACGAGACCGGGGTGCACATGCCTGCCGGGCACGCCCGCGTGGAGGAAGAAGAAGACCCGAGTCCCCCGCTGGCGGCACGTCACCGGGAAGACTGCGACGAATGAGACCGCCAGAGCGGTCACCGCCATTGGCTTGGCCATGCTCCCGCCCCCGAACAGGTGGGCCGATGTGCCCAGGCCGGAGCACATCGCGGCGAAAGCCGTGACGCGACTCAGGCGGAACATCACTTCAGCGGACATCACTGGCAGTCGCTCCAGGGCGGGCGGAGACGGTCGCGCCGACCACGTGCGACTGTCTTGAGGCGTGCCGCGACAGGCGACAGGTGTTCGACATGCCTTGTGCACGAGCACGTCGGCTACGCGAGAATCCCCCGACAGACTGGCGGGGACAGTCGTCAGTGAACGCTCAGCAGTGCCGGCGGCCCACGCCGCCGGATTGCCCGGACAGGTTCAGGGCCCCGGTGCACCTTCGCCTCGGCGACGAGCACGACGCCGACCGGGGTCGTCAACGGCTCGACCGCCCCAACGAGCAGCCGACGCAGCTTGGGCAGCGGAGCCAGCCCCCACAGCCGCACCATCAGCCAGAACGCGCTCTCTCCTCGGTGCAGCCACCATCCGCTCACCACCGCGACCACGAGGTGCGCCACGGTCATGCCGACGCCCGGAGTACCTCCATGCGCGTGATCTGCGTACATCACGGAGGCTGAAGCACTGCGGGTGAACAACTCATGCAGCAGGAGCTGAGCACCCGCCGTCACTCCGATGATGACCTCAGGCCCACGCTCTCGTCCGCTCAGCATGAAACCCAGGCCAAATGCCGTCAACAGGGCGCTGAACAATGTCGGCACCGTGACCGGAGCGCCTCCGGCGAGAACATGGCCGCCCGCGGACACGACCACGCACACCGCGGCAAAGACAGCGGCGCGTGCCAGGCGCGAGACCCGTTCCAGGGCGGACACGGCACTCATCCTTCCAGCTCGACGACTCGGTAAGAGAACCGCCCCTCTACCGAGCTTCCTTCTCTCAGCTCGGGAGTGTAGGAGCCTGATGACGAAGGCTTACATGGGCCATAGAGGGCTGCTCCGATCTTGTTTGATGTTTCCGCGGCGGCGGGTTCGCGGCCGTGGGCGGCGAACAGGACGAGGGCTCACGAGCGGTCGTCGGCGGGCGGGCCGCCGTCGGGACGGGCGACACCGAGGCCGGTGACGCGAGGGCCGTCGGCGCCCAGGATCACCCTGGCGGATGTCAGCGCCCCGTGCACCGCCCCGGCCTCGTGGATCGCCGCCGACGCCGTGGCGGTGGCCGCTCCGGACGAGTGTCAGCGCGTGACCTGAGGGGCACGGTCGACGACCGAGACCTTGAGCTCTGCGCTGGACTCCAGGACGCTCCCGACCGGGGCTTTGGCCTGTGCTTCGTCGACGACGACTGAGCGCTTGCCAAGGTACCGGTAGGTGTCCCGGTCGAAGATGTACTCCTCACGGACGCCGCCGATGGTCTTGGCGGCGGCGATGCCCGTGCGGCTCGCCGCGTCCACGGCATGGTCCACCGTGGTGACCCCGAGGATGGCAGCGGCGGCCCGGTACAGCGCGGCTCGCTGCGCCGCGGGCAGGTATGCCTCCGACAGCAGACCGCCGACCCGCGACCACGCCTCGACGTCGGCCTTGGCGTCGGTGCCGAGACCGGTGTAGAGGTGCTCGTACATCTTCTGCGGATCGGTGGGCAGAGCGCTGACGTAGGCGTAGTCGCTGCGCAGGTACTCCGGCCTGAGATCGAAGTCGGCGAGTCGCTCCGGGCGGCCGGTGGAGTTGTGGTCGTATGCCTCCGGCGGGATCGGCCAGCCCGGGTAGGGCTTGGGCTCCAACGGCCTGTACTGCAACCTGTCCGGTGCCAGAACTGGTGCAGAGGTTCTGACCTGGTCTTCTAGGCTCGGCTCTCGTGCTGTTTCGCCTTCTGTATCTGCTGGTAGTCAGGGTGTTCGGTTGGCTAATGCTGCTCACCCGGGGCAGCGCTTCCAAAGCGGTGGAGATCTTGGTGTTGCGGCATGAGGTCGCGGTGCTGCGTCGCCAGGTCACCCAGCCCAGGCCGGATTGGGCCGATCGGGCGTTGCTGGCCGCGCTGGCCAGGCTGTTACCTGCTCGCCTTCGGCTGCATCGCATTGTGACGCCTGGCACGGGCACGAGCTGGCCAGACTGGAGATGAGGGCGGACATGTTCTGCACCCTAGACGCACCGGGGTCCGTGTGATCATCTTTTGAGCTGGAACTACCGGAACTGCTGGATGACTGGCTAATCGCAAGCAAAACCGCAGGCACCACGCATTGCGCGACCTGGCTCACCCGGGCATGTCGTTCGCCCAGCGGATCGATGTTGGTGAGACCGGTCGCCCAGTGCTCCACCGCCCGGACGATCTTGTTGACGTCGACGGGTTCCGCTCTGCCGTTTCGCTTGCGCACCTGCATCTGCGCTCTTCTCGGCGACGGCTGGTCCCCGCCGGCAGGCGCCGTACTGGTCAGGTCTGTCGATGATTCCCCAGTGACCGTCAGAGCTCTCTCCTCGCGAGCTCGGTCGTGAACCGAAAGTCCGCGCAGGAGGCTACGGCAAGGGACACTGCATAACCCTCGCACCGGTGCCGTCGACCGTCCCGCGCAACCGGCAGGTCGTCGGACTCGTGTGCGTCGCACAGGCTCCTCATGGCCGTCGCAACCTGGGCACGTGGCCCAGTGCGTTCTGGCGGCGGTCGTTCCCACTCACCGCTGCGGGGCAGTCCCGGAGTTCCCCCGGATTCCCTCTTACCTCGGCCGCCCTGGATGGGCGGCCGAACCAACTGCGAGGGACACCATATATAGAGGTGGTGGAGAAAGTCACACCCAACATCTTGTGCTTCTGGGGCGTGTCGCTCCCCGCCCGCCGTTCACCTGCGGCTGGCCGGCGGGCGGGGATGCGCTACTCCTGCACGGCCCTGGGCGGGCCATGCCAACCTCCTTCAGCCAGCCGGGTCAGCGCTTGATGTCGTAGCTGTGGCCGACGACCCTGGGGTGAGAGCTCGGGCACCAGGCGGAGGCCTGACGGTCCTCGGGTGCGCCCGCGTTCACCTTCCAGGGGCCGTAGACCTTCTTCTTCGCCGTGCCCTTGGCGCACGTCGCGACCGCCCGGACGTACCCCCCGCCCGTCGTGCACCGGGCCCACGAGTAGGCGTGCCGGTAGCCGATGCCGCTATCGCAGCCACTCGGGAGGGGTTCGGCCTGGGCGGGGAGCGATATCAGAGCCGCAGCGACAGGGAGAACGGACAGGATGGCGAGTTTCTGGATCTTGTTCACATCGGGGTTTGACGCCACGGTCGTGACAAATGTTCGGCAACTTCTTTCACGTTGATTCTGAGCATGTACCGCTTCATAACTCATCGCGTGGTGCCTGATCTGCGGCTTTGACCTTCAGATGTCGTGTGGGCAAGATCCCTGCCTGTGCTGGTTCGTCTGCTGTATCTGACCTTGATTCGGGTGTTCGGCTGGCTGGTGTTGCTGGGTCGTAGCCAGGCGTCCAAGGATGTCGAGATCACGGTGCTCCGGCATGAGGTTGCCGTGTTGAAGCGTCAGGTCGTCCGTCCGAAGCCGGACTGGGCCGATCGGGCGTTCTTGGCGGCCTTGGCGCGCTTCCTGCCGTCGGTGCTGCGAGCTCATCGGCTGGTCACCCCCGGAACCCTATTGGCCTGGCATCGTCGTTTGATCAAACGCGCATGGACCTACCCACACCGCGCCGGCCGTCCTGCGATGAGCAAGGAGGTGCGGGAGCTGGTTCTCCGCGTGGCACGAGAGAACCCTAGGTGGGGGTACCGGCGGGTCCACGGCGAACTGGCTCGGCTCGGCGTGCAGGTCAGCGAGGCGACCGTGCGACGAATCCTGCGTTCACGTCGGCAGCACGGCCCGGTGTCGCGAAACTTCGACACCTCTTGGCGGACGTTTCTACGGCTGCAAGCGAAAGGATTGCTCGCCTGCGGCTTCTTCCACATCGACACGATCTTCCTGAAACGCCTGTACGTGTTGTTCGTGATGGAGGTGGAAACACGACGCGTGCACATCCTGGGTGCCACTGCCCATCCCACCGAGGCTTGGACAGCTCAGCAGGCGAGAAATCTGCTCATGGACTACGGGCACCGGGCCAGGTCATTCCGGTTTCTCCTCCGTGACCGGGATACCAAGTTCACCGCCGTCTTCGACGAGGTCTTCACCAGTTTGGGCGTCACGGTGATGAAGACGCCGCCGCGGACACCTCGTGCCAACTGCTATGCCGAACGCTGGGTCCGAACCGTCCGAGCCGAATGCACCGACCGCATGCTGATCTACGACGAACGCCACTTGCGATCAGTCCTGAACGAATACGCCGAGCACTACAACAACCATCGCCCGCACCAGTCCCGCCAACAACGTCCTCCCGATCAAGATGAGCACGTCGTGGGGCCGCTGGAAGGCCGGATTCAGCGCCGAAAGGTGCTCGGCGGAGCCGTCAACGAGTACCACCGAGTCGCCTGACCAACCCCGAAGAGACACCAGCTCAAACCATGTGCACGAGTTCTGAAGCGGTACAGGCGGTGCTCAGGTCTGCTGGTGGGTGTTGGCGTAGCCGAGCGCGAGATACAGACGGTGACCGATCCGCCATCCGGCGTCGGTCCTGCGCCAGTCGTCGACGTACGTGCCGTGGGTGACGAGCGCGGGCCCGTCCCGATGCTGCCTGGTGGCGATCAGCGTCGCACGGGTGCGAGGCCGGTCGGCCGTGGTGTCGTCGAACACGATGCCGGAGACATGGTGCAGGACGTGACCGACCGTCGCCATCCGCGACTGGGCGAACTCGCGGAGCTCGTCCGAGCCCTGGAACACGGCACGCTGGTCCGGCTGGTCCACGAGGACGACCTCGAAGATTCCGTCGTCGGTGAACACTGCGACGAAGCCCTCGGCGTCACCGCTGTCGAAGGTGTGGGCGTAGCGGCCGATGGTCTCCTGGATCGCGCAGCGGTCCTCCAGGCCGAGGCCCGTCATTGCAGCTCGGCCTGCGGATCGTCCACGCCGATCCACCGGTTGATCGGGCCGGCGAGCAGGAAGCAGCCGTTCGGCCGCGTACGCCCGGTGCCCGTCTCCGTCAGTGTTGTCGCGGTCGCGACGTAGAGCCCGGTCGAGTAGCGCCGTACCTCGTCGATGAGATCGTTCTGGCCGACCTGGTTGTCGAACGCCCCGTACCGCATCATGAGCGAGGGCCTGCCGTCCACGTATGACTCGGCGATGTCGGTGGCGAACCTTCCCCTGCGGAGGTAGGTCTGGCTGACTCCGTCGCTCCCGAGCCGCCGGAAGACGTTGTATCCCTCGCTGGTGGTCCCGTCACTGCCCTTGAACGCCTTGCCCACCCAGGAGCCGCGCGAGGAGGTCTCCTCGTACAACTGGGCGATGGTCGCCCGGACCTCGTCCGGGGAGAGGTGCAGGATCGGGATGTAACCGGCGTACTCGCCGTCGAGCTCGCTCAGGTCCGGGGCCGGCAGCGTTTTCCACAGCGCGAGCAGTTCGGGATGGGGGAGCGCCAGCAGTTGCTGGACGCCGATCGCCGGGACCGGGTCGATCGGCTGGTCGGTGATGGTCGTCATCTGTGCTGTTCTCCTAGGCGTTCTGGGGGGTCTTGGCGGTGCTCGGCCGGGCCTCGGGACCCGCCAGCCAGCCGCCGTCAATGGTGTAGACGCTGCCGCTGATGAACGATGAGCTGTCGCTCGCCAGGAACGCCACCAGGTTCGCGACCTCCTCGCTGCGGCCGGCCCGCCCGAGCGGGAAGCGGCTGCCGACGTCGCGCTCCTCGCCCATCTTCCGCATCATCTCGTTGCTGGCGATGAACCCGGGGCAGATGGCGTTGACCCGGATGCCGCTCGGCCCGAGCTCCATGGCGGCCGTCTTGACCAGCCCCAGTACGCCGTGCTTCGCCGCCGAGTACGCCGCCGCCATTCGTACGCCGATCAGGCCGGCCGTCGAGGAGGTGACCACGATCGAGCCGCCACCCACGTCGAGCATGGCCCGGCCCGCCGCCTGCAGACCGAGCAGGACTCCGCGCAGGCAGACCGCCATCGTCCGGTCCCACGCGTCCAAGGAGTACTCAAGGACGGTTGAGGGCACCCCGGTTCCGGCATTGAGGTGCGCGATGTGCACGGCGCCGTAACGTGTGATGGTCTCGCGGACCATCGCGTCGTTGTCCTCGGGCAACGTGACGTCAGTCCGGATCCCGAACGCGTCGCCGCCTGCCGCGACGATCTTCTCGGCCGTACGGTGCGCGCTGTCACCGTCGAGGTCCGCGCAGCACACGCGCGCTCCCTGGGCGGCCAGCGTCGCCGCGGACGCCGCGCCGATGCCCGATCCGGCGCCCGTCACGACGGCCACCCGCCCGTCGAGCGTTACGTTCGCCTGCGGTCCTGTCGTCGTCGATGTTGTGGTCATCTATCGCTTCCTCTCCATGGTGAGTGGTGATCACGGCTTGGCCAGCGGGATGACCCTGCGGAACTTGCCGCCGGGCTCCTGCTGGGGTGCTTCGCCGGAGCGTTCGAGGGTGACGTCGCCGGCCCCGTGCTCTCCGAGGAGCTGGGTGAGGTCGGCGAACACTGCCCGCCACACGTGGTCTGGGTCGGCGCCGCCGGCGAGCTTGAGGCGTACACGCAGCGTGCCGGGCGCGGTCTGGACGATCTGAAACATCTCGACGCCGGTCGTGCGATCCATCAACGTGCCGAAGACCATCGGTGACATGTTCACCGTTGATCCGTCTCGAGCGGGGAACGTGAGCAGGTCCGCGGAGCGGCCCTGCACCCGCAGCGCCGGGAGAAGGTTGCCGCACGGGCAGGGATCGGGACGGAACATGACGCTGTCCCCGAGGTCGTACCGCAGGAACGGCTGAACCCGGTTCGCCAGGTTGCTGATCAGCACCGTGTGCGACTGCTGACCAGGCGGAACGGGCCGGTAGTCGGCGTCGACCGGCTCGACCACGGCCCAGTCGCTGTTGATGTGGTACCAGCCCTGCTCGCAGCCCATCCCCAGATAGCCGCACTCGGTGCACGCGTAGGCGGCTCGTACATTGGCATCGAACGCGGTGGCGAGCCGCTCCCGCGCCTCCGGCGTCAGTGTCTCCCCGCCGGGGATGATGAGCGCCGGACGGATGTGGAGCCGACCGGCGGCCTGTTCCCCGGCCAGCACCGTGAGCATGCCGGCGAAACCGCTGAGGATGGCGGGCTTGAACCGGTTGAGGTCGTCGACCAGCTCGGGCAGCGGTTGCCGGATCGAGAACACCTGCATCCGCCGACCGAGCCGCGGATGATCCAGCTGAAACCGGGCGGTGCCCGCGACCGTGTAGAAGTGCCCGCCGGGCGCGGTGACCACGGCGATACGGCCGCCGCCGGTGACCATGCGGAGGACGTCGCGGGCCTTCAGCACGCCACTGGCGCGGGACGCGAGCACGCCGTCGATCGAAAGGTTCTGCTCGTCCAGCACGAACAGCCCCCGTACACCGCTGGTGCCCGAACTCGTGGCCACCAGGTACTTGTCCAGGAACCGCGCCCCCACGCGAGCGGGGTCGGCCACGAACCTCTCGACCTGTTCCCTGGTCACCTCGCGGTCGGTGACCCAGTCGTCGAAGTGGCCCATCAGCAGTTTTTTGTTCGTGACCGGGAGTAACTCTGGGTCATCGACTTGGGCCGGCAGGTTTCGGTACAGCTCGCGGTAGTACGGCGAGCGGGCGCGGGCGTAGGCCACCATCTCGGTCAGCCGGGCTCGCTGCCGCCGTATGATCGCGTCGAGACCTCCCCGCATGTCATTTCGTGCGTCCCGGGTGAGCTGACGAGTGTTCACGGTCATGGCGTCCGCTGTTTCTTGTCGTAGGTGTAGATCTGGGCGCGGTACTGCGGCAGCGGCTCTTCCAGCAGCGCGATCGCCCGCTCCGCGACGGCTTCCAGCGCGTCGCGGCCGGGCGGCACCGGCGGCTCGAACGCATGCTTGACGGTGTACGCCAGCGCGTCGGCTCTCTGCCGCAGGTCGGAGTCGGCGGCGGGCGGGTCGAGCCAGTCCAGCAGGTAGAACCCGATGTTCGAGGCCGTCACCGTGTACACGAGGTCCGGCACGTCGGGACGGATCAGCCCGTGCTCGGCCAGCAGCCCGAACAGGCGATCCTGCATGAGCATTTCCCGGTTGTGCAGCCCGGGATCGAGCCCCATGCTCTCCAGCTCGGGCACCCCCCAGGTCGACAGCGCCCGCAGCACCGGCCGGCCCATGATGATGAGGAACGTGTTCGCCATCAGTTGATGCGGGAGCACGACCTCAGGATCGGCACGGAGCCTGGCCACCAGCTCCTCGACATAGGCGATCCCCTCTCGCAGGACCAGCGCCTCGAACAGCCGCCGCTTGGTGGGCCAGTGCAGGTAGACGGTCCCCTTCCCGATCGCCGCCCGCGTCGCCACATCCTCTACGGCCACCCTTCGGTAGCCGCGCTGGACCAGCAGTTCGACTGCCGCGTCCAAGATCCGGTCCCCCCGGGCGTCGGTACCGGCCGGCACATGGTCTGTCACGCCCCACCTCCCTGTCGACCTGTTGACTGGTTTCGGAATCGCGTCAACAAGTCAGAAAGCTATCACAGAGATCACGGGTTGGGCACTCGGGTATGCCGGATCCGTGATGCGGGGCGTTCATGGGTTCTCGGTGGTCAGATGAAGCGCCGGCACGGTGATCAACGTGTCACCGTGCCGGCGCTTCACCTGTCACGAGGGTCGAACCGGTGCGCCACATGCGGGCGGCGCGGGTTCGGCTCAGCTCGTCGAGGCTGCGTACTGAGCCCGGACCTGCTCCTCGGTCAGCGCTTGTGCGTAGACGGCGGCGTCGTCCACCGCTCCGTTGAGGGTGGTGCCGTTGAGCTGGCCGAAGTACGCCTGAGGCAGCGGGATGGTCTGCGGCAGTGTCTGGCGGCGCTCCCCGTCGACGTACAGGGTTGTGGCCGTGCCGTCGGAGACGAAGGTGAGCTGCGTCCATCGGCCCAGCGGTACCGCGTAGTCGAACGCGTAGTCCTTCACACCTACCTGGGTGAAGCCGACCTTGCCGCCAGTGCCGTACTGCTCCAGCTTGATGTTGCCCTGCCGGGAGCCCAGCAGGTTGGCGTCGTTCTGCGTTCCGTCCTTACGCACCCACTGGGTGTAGGTCCACGGTCCGGAGATGTCGAGGCCGCCGATGCCCAGCCCGTCACCTTGGCCCTTGAACTTCAACGCCTTGCCTGATCGGCCGTCGACGTAGGAGGGCAGAGCGTTGATCTGGGTCGACATGTGCAGGGATCCGGTTCCGTCGAGCACCGGCCGTACGTTCATGCCAGGCGCGCCATCGTGCCAGCCCTCGGGGTACGCCGCGGGCTCGAAGGAGTAGGTGTGGATCGGCTTGCCGTCGGTAGTGGGCTGCCGCGCTTCGAAGCCCTTCCACCCCGGCGCCTTGCCGATCTTGCGCTTCAGCTCGACGAACTCCGCGTAGGTGGTCGCAGGAGCGGCGTTGTGCCACATGGTGTTGCCGGCCGCGTCGCGCAACGGTGCGGAGTACTGGTCGGAGTACGCGTCCGGCGCCCACATCTGGTAGTCGTTCCACACGTGCACGACGCCGCCGAGCAGTTTGGGGCTCGCCTTGAGGCGCCAGGACGTGTGCGCCCACGCCGGGTTGCCGTAAAGCCTGTGCACCGCGTTGGCGGTGACGTAGAGGTTGCCCGACGACCCCGCTTGGATCAGGTCGTACGGTGCCAGCTCGGGGTCGTCGGCGTTGCCGAGCCAGTCCATGACGGTGACGTCGGTGGAGACCTTCTGCTCGGGGGCGCTGGAGTGCTCGAACCCGTTGTAGATGATCGAGCGTTTGCCCTTGGCGACGACGTGGTCGTTCACCTTGTTGACGTAGTCGTTGAACAGGTCGCCGAACGTGCTGTACCGCTCGGAGTTGTCGGCGAGGAACTTCTTCACCGCGGGGCAGTTGGCCAGGTTCGTCGGCATCTCGTCTCCGCCGAGATGGACGTACGGGCTGGAGAACCACGGCATGAACTCATCGAGGATCCGCTTGGCGGCGGTGACCGCCTCGGGCCGCATGATGTTCATCGCGAAGCTGGGGGTCACCCAGCCGTAGGTGTAGTCCTGGCCGCAGGAGTTGTCCGCCGTGGCGCCCGACCCATCGGGGTTGGGCCCGTGCCCCATGCCGACCTTGAAGTAGTCCGACACCGGGTCGGCGTGACCGGGGAACTCGAAGCCGGGGACCACCTGCACGTTGTTCTCCCGGCTGAGCTCGACGAACTCCTGGATCTGCTCGCGGGTGTAGGCGAACTTCTCCGAGGTGAGACCGGGCAGGTTGTCGCTGTGGAGGCGGAAGCCCTCCGGCTCCTCCAGGTGCAGCAGCAGCATGTTCTGCTTGGTCCAGCCCATCTCCCGGATGGTGTCCTTGATGTAGCCGGGCGACCAGTACTTACGCGCGGCGTCGATGGCGAACCACCGCTGCGGTTTGCTGGGGACGTCGACCGCCTGGCCTTTGGGCAGGCGGGCACGGCCCTCGTCCTGGCGCAGCAGTTGCAGCACCGACCGGCTGCCGTTGTAGAGGCCGGCGGTGGTGTTCGCCTCGATGGTGACGCGATCGTCGATGGTGAGCCGGTAGCCCTCGGGGCCCAGCTCGTTCTCCTCGACGAGCCGCAGGCGGATCCCGTGATCGCTTTCCCGTGCGCCCGTGCGGGCCTGCGCCGGCCGCCCGGTCACGGTCGTGAAGTCGGCGGCTGTCGTCTCGGCCACCTGGGCGAGCGTCCGGTCGGCGAGACCGGGCATCGTCACGCCGGTCGTCGACAGGGACTTCTGGTTCGCCGGATAGCTCACCCCGGCGTTCTCGGGAAGGGTGAACGTGCCGGAGCCCGCCGTCCAGCTCGACAGCTGCGGCACCACGCCCGGTACCGCAGCCGCGGCGGCCTTCTGGTCGTAGACCTCCACCTCCGCCAGGCTCAGCGGATCGGTCGCGGACTCGAGCTGGATCCGGAGGTAGCGCCCCTTGACGCCGCCCAGGTCGATGGCGCTCGGCGTTCCGGCCGTCGCCGCCTGCCGGATCGCGGTCACGCCGGGCGAGGACTTCGCCTCATCGAGGGTCTGCCCGCGGATCTCCTGCTCCGACGTCATCACCCAGTAGTTGCGCAGCCGGTCCGCGCAGCAGTCCGTCCGGTTGAAGATGCGCATCTCGGCCAGGTTGCGGGCGGTTCCCAGGTCCACCTGCCACCACGCCTGGTTGGACGGCTCGGCGGTGTGGGTCACCGAGCCCTGCCCGAACACGCCGCTGGTGTTGCCGTCCACCGCCCTTTCCGGCACTCCGCCCCAGCCGAGGCTGCTCTGGGTCACCGGCTTGCCCAACGCCAGGTTGACCGGCGCCACCTCGACCGTGTCGGAGGCGATCACCGTGCGCCCGGAGACAGACGCGGTCACGGTCACCGGCACCCTGCCGAGCGGAACACCAGCGGGAACGGTGACCTGCACGGGGAGTGTGGCCGTCTCACGCGGCTGAAGGGACGCCACCGGCCGAGCTCCTGTCATGCTCCAGCCTTCCGGCGTGACACCGGTGACGGTCAGACCGGTCAGCGCGGTTTCCCCGACAGGTCGGTTACCCTCCGCGGACTTCCATCTCCATGACGCGCGAATACCTGGCGTCGTTCGAGGCGTAAATGACGATCTGTACGGCCTCGGCGGTGGTCGCGGCGAACCGCGAGGTCGCGAGTCCGGAGGTGTTGCCGCGCACCTGGGCGACCGTCTGCCACTGGCCGTCGGCGAGGACCTGGACGTCCCAGTCCTTCAGCCCGAAGCGGGCGGCCGGGGACTTCGCACTGTCCAAGGTCAGGACTTCGACCTGGTCGATCCGCTTCGGCTCCGGGAAACGGACCCCGTAGTTGTCGGGGAAGACCGTCGCCGTGGCGTCGTTCCACCCGGTGTGGGTGTCCCACTGGTCATGGTTCTTGTTCCCGTCGACACCACCGCAGACCGAGAAGTTGCCATGGGTGGAGGAGGCGAACGCCTGCTCTCCCAGCGCCAGGTTGTCGCCGGGCCCCTTGGCCGGGGGCTGCTGTACCCGAACCGGCACGCGGAGCGTCTGCTTCTCCATGGCCAGCAGGACGTCGTAGGTACCCGGCGGAGTGTCCCGGGGGGCGCGAACCTCGACCGGAGTGCTCACCGGCTGGTCGGGATCGACGGCCGGAAGGTAGCTGGAGAAGATGTCCCGGGACAGAGTGATCGGTTCTTGGGCGCTCAGTGTCATATCGGCAAACTGGGCCTGTTGCCCGGTGTTGGTCATAGTGGCTTGGAAGCTGCCGGAAAAGCACGGCAGCGCGATGAGATCGAGCTCGGCCGGATTGGCGGCCATGGTGATCTGTCCCTTCGGCTTCGAGGGGCCGGACGCGCTGTTCGCCGGAGGCGCCATGACCAGCGCGGCGACCATGGCGGTGCACAGGGTCAAGGATGGCAGGGTGGTTCGCGCGATGTGCTGCTTCAGCATGATGGAGATCCTGTCCAGTACGGAGACTCAGGCGGTCTGGATGCCGGCTCGGCCGTCTTCGACGACGAGCTTCGCACGGGTCGTCATGGTGCCTCCGGGTGTCGTGACACGGTCGGCCACTCGGTAGTCCGCGGTCCACTCCCGTTCCGTCACGGTGCAGGTGACGTAGCCTCGCTGGAAGTTGTGGTACTTGATGTGCGGGTTCTCGGCGAGCAGTGTCAGGCCGACCTGGTCGTGGTCGACACCGTCAAGCCCGGAGGTGATGGAGGTCCCGACGAATTCGGCGCCCACGGTGGGCGACGCGGGATCGGAGAAGTCCAGCTTGAGGTCAGAGGCCACGCTGCGGTGGAGGTCTCCGCCCAAGGAGACGAGGTTCCTGACGCCACGTTCGTGGGCGCCGCCGAGCACCCGGTTGCGTGAGCCGACGTAACCGTCCCAGGTGTCCATCGGCACCACCATGTCCGGCCCAGCCTTGACGTCGAGCTGGGCTATGGCGTTCTGCTGCCCGAGGACGTTCCAGCGTGTCCCGGAGGCGGCCAGCCCGTCGAGCAGCCATCGTTCCTGCTCCTCGCCCGTGATGGTGCGGCTGGGGTCCAGCGAGCCCGGGTTGGGCGGCTTCTCGCCGTCGCCGCCCGCCTGGTCCGAGCGGTACTGCCGGGTGTCGAGAATGCTGAACTCGGCCAAGGTGCCATAGCGCAGGCGCCGGTACAGCTGCATGTCCGGTCCGTTCGGCAGCTGTGACAGGCGCAGCGGCATGTGTTCCCAATAGGCCCTGAAGGCATTGGCGCGCCGGACCAGAAACTCTGCCGGCGGGGCGCTCGGGTGCGCCTCGTCGGCCCAGTTATCGACGACTTCGTGGTCGTCGAGCGTGACGATCCAGGGCGCGGCGGCATGCGCGGCCTGCAGATCCGGGTCAATCTTGTACAGGGCGTACCGCTCCCGGTAGTCGTCGAGTGTCACCGTCTGGCGCATGGCGTGAGGCTCCCCGGAGTCGGGGCGTATGCCCTTGTCAGCGCCGAACTCGTAGATGTAGTCACCGAGGAAGAGGATCACGTCGTGGTCGCGGCGGGCCATATCGGCGAGGGCGGTGTAGTAGCCCTCGAACCACGCCTGGCAGGACGCGAAGGCGAAGGACATCGCGGAGATGGTGTCGCCAGCGGCCGGAGCGGTACGCGTGCGGCCCACGGGGCTGATCTGCCCTCCTACCCGGAAGCGGTAGAAGTAGTGCCGCCAGGGACGCAGGCCCTGGACATCGACATGGACTGTGTGGGAGTACTCAGGCCGGGCATGCGCGGTGCCGCGGCGCACGACACGGCTGAACGCCTCATCCTCGGCCACCTGCCACTCGACCGGTACCGGGCGCTGGTCCATCCCACCGAACGGCGCCAGTGGTTCTGGCGCCAGCCGGGTCCAGATCACCACCGCGTCGGGCAGCGGGTCGCCGGACGCGACCCCCAGGGTGAAGAGAGGTTGACGGTCGATGTTCACCGCGGACGCTGCGTGGGCGCTGCGAATGCCGGGAAGGGTGCCGCTTAGGGCTAAGGCGGCGGCCGCGCCGGTCACGGTCAGGAATCTGCGTCTGGTCGCGGCAGCGGCCGCAAGGCCAGCCGGCGATGTGCTCATGAATCGAAATGACATCGAACTATGATGAACCACTCCTACAAGCGGAATGATCGAGTTCATGAACATGCAATGTCAGACGGCTACCCTCGGCCGCGCGAGCCTGACCTGAGCAGCCCTCGATAGCAGAGCTGGAGCAGCCCGAAAAGCCTGAAGGACTCTGCTGGTTAACTCATTTCATGTGGCCAAGGCTGGTTCGAGTTGGGCCAGGTGGCTGGTGCGTTTCCGGGCCAGGGAGTGGTCGTTCCACCAGGCGTCCAGGCGGATCAGGTTGATGGCGATGGCGGAGACGATGTGTTCGAGGTGGACTTTCTTGATGCCGCGGTAGCGGGCACGGCGCATGCCGGTGACCGTGACGGCTTGGTGGATGGAGGCCTCGATACCACACCGGAGGGCGTATTGGTCGCGCCAGGCGGGGTGGTCTGTTCGGCGCGGGCCGCGTCGAGGGTTTCCTGGATTGCTCGTGGGTGCAGGGTGAGGTGGCGGCCGCTGCGCTGGGCGCTGGTGCATAGGGTCCGCACCGGGCAGGGGCGGCAGGTGTTGGGCGGGAAAGCGGCCACGATCATCGGGCGGTTCTTCTGCCGGCAGGGTGTCCAGGAGGTGCTCTTGTGTCCTTGCGGGCAGGTGACCTGCCGGCGGTCCAAGTCGACGGTGAAGGCGGTGCGGTCGTAGCCGTTGCGGGTGCGGGCTTGGACGGAGTTGTCGGTCCGCAACGGGGTGATCAGGTTGATCTGGTGCTGCTCGCGGGCGGCGACGATGAGCTCGGCTGAGGAGTAGCCGGCATCCAGATAGTGCTCGGCGGGCAGCAGGCCGCGCCGGGCCAGGTGCTGATGGATGGTGGCGGTCATCGCCGTGTCGGGCACGGTGGCGTCGGTGGTGGCCTGTACCGCGTCATAATACAGCCACGTCGGCTCTGACCTGTGGGTTGACTGGGTCCGTACCCGCAGACAAGATCGCGTCTTGTGCTTGTCCGCCTGCTCTATCTGATCACGCTCCGGGTGTTCGGCTGGCTCATGTTGCTGGGCCGCAGCCAAGCGTCGAAGGACGCGGAGATCATGGTGTTGCGTCATGAGGTGGCGGTGCTGCGGCGTCAGGTGGGACGGCCGAAGCCGGACTGGGTCGATCGGGCCGTTCTCGCGGCGCTGGCCCGATGGTTGCCGGCGGTGCTGCGTGCTCATCGGCTGGTCACCCCGGCGACGTTGCTGGCGTGGCATCGTCGTCTGCTGCGGCGGAGGTGGACCTACCCGCATCGGCCCGGGCGTCCGGGAACGAGCCGAGAGGTTCATGATCTGATTATTCGCCTTGCGCGGGAGAACCCCGGATGGGGCCATCGGCGGGTGCACGGGGAGTTGGTACGGCTTGGCGTCCAGGTGAGCGAGGCGAGTGCGGCGCATCCTGCGGTCGCGCCGCTTCGGGCCGGCGCCCCGGCATCACGACACCTTCTGGCGGATCTTCTTACGATCGCAGGCCAAAGGGCTCCTGGCCTGCGATTTCTTCCATGTTGACACGATCTTTCTGAAGCGCTTGTACGTATTGTTCGTGATGGAAGTTCGTACGCGGCGCGTACACGTCTTGGGCGTGACCTGCCACCCGACCGGCGCCTGGACCGCTCAGCAAGCGCGCAATCTCCTGATCGACCTCGGCGAGCAAGCAGCATTGTTCCGCTTCCTCATCCGCGATCGTGACGCCAACGCCGTCTTTGATGAGATCTTTGCCGCCGCGGGCATCGCGGTGCTGAAGACGCCACCGCGAACACCTCGGGCGAATTGCTATGCCGAGCGGTGGATCCGTACGGTGCGCGCCGAATGTAGCGACCGCATGCTGATCTACGGTGAACGTCACTTGCGCGCGGTCCTGGACGAGTACGTCGGTCACTACAACGGCCACCGGCCTCACCAGGCGCGAGGGCAACGACCACCTGATCAAGGCGAACAGGTGGAGGTGCCGTTGGAAGGCCGGATCGGACGCCGCAAAGTGCTCGGTGGCGCGATCAACGAGTACCGCCGAATCATAAGCCAGGTGGAGAAACCCCAGCTCAGACCATACATGCGAGTTTTGACGCCCTACAGGTCACCCGCACCCTCGCCCGGTCATGGGACAACGCCGACGCTCGCAACCGAGGCGTCCGACGCGCCACCGCCGCGGTCTTCCGCCGGTACATGTTGAAGCCGGTGGGGGAGCCGTACGACTCCACCGTCGCCTACATCGAAGCCCACTACCTAGTTGATTGACGAGCGGAGGCCCGGCAACCTGTGGCGTGCCTGGCCTTGTCACGCTGCTCGGGCCCTGGCCTATCCCCTGGGCTACACCTGCCGGCGAGCCAGTACTCCAGTGTAGCTTTGTGATCTATCCAGTAGGTCCGCCGGCGGACCGTTGTCGGTGTCAGCCTTGTCTGGACGAGGGGACGTCCGGTGGAGACGTTGGTTGCCATAGCGGCAGCGCAGCCTTATTGAGCACTGCCGCACTGTCGCTTCCAGCGAACTGTCCTCGCCGAGGATCGTTTCGCCGGCGTTCCCCGGCCCCGGGGGTGCCGGGGCCGGGGAAAGATCAGGCGGCGGGCGGGGTCAGCCGCTGCTCAAGGGCGGCGATCCGGTCCCGCAGCTCGTCGAGCTCGCCAGCCACCTCGGCGCGGGCGACCGCCCTGACCTGGTCGACGATCCGCTCCAGCTCACAGTCGTTATTCCTGGTCCAGTTCACTCCCACCCCCTTGCAGGCAAGTCGGAGGTAGTGGGTGAGGATGTTCAGTGGGTCTTGCATGGTTTCCCCTTCGGCTGGTGCGTGTTGTCGGCGTTCAACAGCTCCGGCGGGATGCCGAGGCCGGGATGATCAGTGGTAGTCGACGGCGATCTGCCTGGACATGAGGGCTGTTGAGGTCCCTCCGGACGGTCAGAACGGGTCCGCCACCACGTTGTCGTTCTCGTCGTAGAAGGTGGTGCGCTCCAGCACGCCGGGCAGCGTGTGGATCAGGTACATCTCCCAGTCGGTGACGCCCGGGGCGCGCTCCCAGGTGGCGGCGTAGGCGGGGATCTTCCCGTTCTCGTCGAATGGGAAGGTGCGCATGCCCTCCTCGTAGGCCCGGCCGCGGGCCAGTACGTTGGGCAGGTCGGTATTGCTGAGGTCCTTCAGCGAGACGTGGATTCGGTAGTTCGGGTGCTCCAGCCGGCCGACCAGCTCCCGGCGCAGCTGGGTCTTGGTGAAGTCCATCAGGTGCTCGTAGCCGTACTTCTCGGCGAACGGCTGCACGCGGCCGTTGAGACCGAGGGCGAGGTGGTGCTGCGGCGGGGTGGCCGGTGCGGTGGACGGCGCGGTGGACGGCGCGTCGACCATGTCGACGCCGCTGATCACGGCCTTCTGGCCGTTCACTAGGGCGACGGCCGAGCCGCCGCCGTTGACGGTGGCGTCGAAGGCCTGCTGGGCGGTGGTCGGCGGTCGGGACGGGTCGCGCAGCGACACCGCGCGGTAGCTGCCGTCGCCCTGCTTGACCAGGCCGTCGAATCTGCGGGTCGGCTCGACCACGCCCGCGTTCGCGGCGGAGACCTTGGTCAAGGCGCTGGGGGAGAGCATGGCGTCGACCGGCCGGACGTCGATCCTGACGCCGTGCTGGTCGGCCCACCGGTCGAGCGGCTCGTTGCGCACTGGGCCGGAGACCCGGTCGCCGCCGTCGGTACGGGTGGTCGTGGCGGGCGGGCGGGTGCGGTCGCTGCCGGTGACCAGGCCGGTGGCGGCGGGTGGGGTGGCGAGCTGGGCGACCAGTGCGGTGGCCATTTGCAGGATTAGCTGGCCGCGGGTGGTCTGCAGGCTGCGGCGTTTGCTGGTCAGGGCACTCTTGCGGCTGTCTAGGTTCTGCTGCGCCGACTTGATCGCATTGCCCTCGTCCGCAATCTTTCCGGCCTGCTGCTTGAGCTGCTGCTGCTCGGCGTTGATGGCGTTGGACTCGGCGTTGAGCGCGTCGGCGACGGACGGCGGCGCGCCGTTCGGGTACTGCGCGACCACAGCGTTGTGCTGCTGGATCTTCTCGTCGTTGGTGTTGAGCGCGGTGAGGACCGTCTTCGATTGCTCGTTGTATGCGGCGGTCCGCCGGTCCAAGTCGGCCTGCTGGTCGTCCAGGCTCTGCTGGGTCGGCAATTCCGCCAACTGGCGGTTGAACGCTGTCAGTTGGCTGTTGAGCGAGGGGGAGTAGGCGCTGCTGGTGGCAACCGGCTCAATCGCGGCGGTCGTGGTGTCCCCTGCGGCGCTGGCCACCAGCACCGGCACGAACAGGACACTGACCAGGAGCAGGGCGAAGGTTGCGAAGCGTCGCACCGGGCCGGTCACCGGGCACGCTCCGCTATCTGGTCGGCGATGGCGCGGGCGGCCGGGCGGCCGTCACCGGCCTCGCAGATCGCGGACTGCAGGACGGACGAGCCGGTCAGTCGGGCCTCCCGGTAGCAGGCCCAGCCGTCGCCCTGGTCCTGGACGGCCGTCCAGGACAGTGCGGTGTCCGTGGCGCTGTCTACCCGGTATGTCCAGCGCGACGCGCCCGCGCCGGAGGCGTCCCGGACGGCACTGGGGCAGGCATTGAGGCCGTCGGCGAGGGTGCTGAACACCTCCGCGGCCCGGTCGGCGGAGGCGTACCGGCCAACGGTCTGGGTGACGGTGTGGTCCGCCGAATCGGTGGCGTCCTGCTGCGCCACCGACACGAACGCCGTCCAGCCGCCCTGATAGACGACCGTGGTGGCTGGGCCGACGGCCACCGAGCAGCCGGGCGGATCCGCCGGCAGCGGGGGCGCCGGCTCGCTCGCCCGGGTCAGCGCGTTCAGCGTCGTGCCGACAGCCTTGCTGACGTCCGCTGCCGGGAGCACCACCGCCTGCACCGTCCCCGCCACCACCGGCGGTCCGTCGTCCTTCGGCCACTGCCACCACACCACGCCAGCCGCCACCGCGACCAGCAGCACTGCGGCGGCTAGGACCGCCCACAGCCGCCCCCGGCGGGCGGGCACCGAGTCCTCGCTCATCAGCTCTCCCTAGTTCCACGAGGGCCGGCACCGCCGCTCGACGGTACCGGAAAGGAATTCAGGTGCGGTCGGTGACTCGGTCGTCGCTTACGGCGGTGCCGATGAGGGCGGCGGACACGACTAAGCGCTTGAGCAACGCGATCTCCAAGAACCAGGTGTGGAACGTGACACCGATGAGACGGCGGAGGTCATGTTCAGGTTACCGCGGAAGGCTGGCCAGATGAGGACATGAGGATCCAGGATGCCCCCACGGCATATTGGGCAGAGGGACAGGCGGGTCGTCGATGCCTCGTTCCCGCTCCTGGTCTTCACTCCGGGGAAGGGGGCATCAACAGGAGCAAGCCGCGCGCCCGGCAGACCCGGGGTTCCTCGCCCCGTGAACCGCCAGGCCCGACGATCCGGTCCGGCTCCCCCTCTACCTGCGCGCCCACATCACGCGCTTCGGGGCCTATGCCACCGACGAGCTCGGGCTGGAGCCCGAGGCGTTCAACCCCGTGCTGGCCGAGGCCGACCTCGACGTCGACCTCGCCGCCTGACGAAAGGAGACCCGCCCTGCGCCTGCCGACAATGGCATCCGCCCAGGTCACGGCCATGTGGGGCTTCGCGTGGCGTGCGCGAGCTCCGGCCTCCAGGTGAGGGAGACGCGTGAGGCATGATGATCAGCTGTGCTCCTTCGCCTGGCCTATCTCGCCGTTACGAACGCCTTTGCCGCGCTGCGGTTGCTGCCGATGGGCGATCGGGACAAGGACGTCGAGATTCTCGCCCTGCGGAGGATGCGGGCTGCCGGACGCGCTACCTGATCCGAGACCGGGACGCCGAGTTCCCGGCCCTTATGGACGAGATCCTGTCCGACGCCGGCATCGAGACCGTGCTCACCGGTATCCGGGTGCCGCGCATGAATTCGATCATGGAGCGGTGGGTGCAGTCGTGCCGCCGTGAGCTACTGGACCGCTGCCTGATCTGGAACGAACGCCACCTATGGTACGCCCTGCGCGAGTACGAACGGTTCTACAACCAGCACCAAGCCCACCAGGCCCTGGCCCAAGCGGCCCCGCTGCGTACCGTCCCGGATCCGGTCACGGATCCCGAGCGAATCATCAACCTGAACATACGCCGACGAGACCGGCTCGGTGGCGTCCTTCACGAATACTCACATGCGGCTTGAACTGCGCGGACGGAGTTTTCGGCAGGCGCAGGCCGCCCTCATGCGCAGTCAGTTACGGAACCGCGATCATGATCACGCGCTGTGAGGGCATCACAATCTTTGTGCCAGAGCCACTTTTACATGGCCACGGACACCGATCGCGCCGCTCGGCATTCGCCGACGCGACCGACTGGGCGGTGTCCTCAGGGAGTACCACCATGCGGCTTGACCTGGCCGGATGAATAATCGGCACCCCCAACGTACTAGGGCAAAAGGTTCAACCAAACGCCCTCTGAGTATTCGTGGCGGACTCCGCCGAGGGCAGGGACACGCATGGGGTGGCCGAGTTTTTGGCACCCGCAAGCATGGCCGATCATCATGCCGCACCCGCCCTCCTCTCCTGATGGTCGGAACTCGCACACACACCTCCGAGGCCCTCACAGGGGCATGACCTGGGCGGATGTAATTATCGGCAGGCGCACAGCCGCGCAGTCAGCACCGACGTTTTCGCGCGAATGACCGTATGTGATCAGGGATAGCGCCAGAGGCGGGTCGCTCCGCTGTTGGTGGCGCTGGCGAGGGTACGGCCGTCCGAGCCGAACCCCACCGCGGAGACCACAGAGGTATTGCCGGTCAGGGTGGCGATGACCGCGCCGGTCCGCGCGTTCCACAGGCGGACGGTTTTGTCCCTCCCGCCGCTGGCGAGCGTCCGCCCGTCCGGATTGAATGCCAGGCAGAGGACCTCGTCCTTGTGGCCGTTCAGCGTCCGGATCTCACGCTGGGTGGTCACGTCCCAGAGGCCGACGTCAAGTTCGCCCCCCAGCGTGCTGGCGAGGATCGACCCGTCTGGAGAGAACGCCATGCCACCGGGTCTGTCGGCGGTCAGCATGCCAGCGGCGCGACCGGAGGCCGTGTCCCAGAGCCGTATCTCGGAGGTGTAGTGGCTGCCGGCCGCGAGGAGCCTCCCGTCCGGGCTGAACACCAGGGTCTCGACGCTGCTGGGCCCGGCGGTGAGGGTGTGGAGGGCCCGGCCGGTTCGCACGTCGCAGATCTGGACGGTCTCGTCGTGGCTCGTGGCGAGCCTCCGGCCGTCGTCGGTGAGTGCCATGGAATGGGCCGCCCGGGCGGGCTTGACACGGCTGGTGACCCGGCCGGTGGCTACGTCCCGGATCTCGATGGAATCGGTGTCCCGGACAGCGTTGGCGATGACCCGTCCATTCGCACTGAGCGCCATCGACGCCGCTGTGGGCATCGCATCGGCGACCTCTGTCGTGCTGCCCAGCCCGGTGGCTACGTCCCACCGCCAGATGCTCCGGTGCCCGGCCCCCACGAGCGTCCGGTCATCCGCGGTGAACGCGAGGTGGAACATGCTCACTGGCCCCCCGATCAGCAGCGTGGGCACGGGGACGCCCAGTGACGTCGCCGGGGCTGTTCTCCGGGGACCCGCGCCCGACGACCACAGCAGCGTCGCGGGGACGGTGACGGCGGCCACCGTCGCGGCGGCAACCCCGGTGATGACGGCGCGGCGTGGGATCCGGCGTGGCGGGGCGGCCAGGCGAGCCGCGGCCTCCGCGAGGGGGAGTCGCTCGCGCGGGGACTTGGCCAGGCAGGCCGCAACGATGTCCCGCAGGTCGCCTTCCAGACCAGCGAGGTCGGGAGGCTTGGCGATGATGCGGTGGATGATCGCGGGGATGTTCGTGGCGTCGAACGGCCCTCGGCCGGTGGCGGCGAACGTGAGCACGCAGCCCAGCGCGAACACGTCGGCGGCGGGCCCGGTCTCATCCGCGTTGATCTGCTCGGGCGCCATGTAGGCATAGGTACCGACGACGGTCCCGGTCGCGGTGAGGGTCGAGGCGTCGGCGGCACGAGCGATGCCGAAGTCGATAATGCGGGGGCCGTCCGGCGACATGATGACGTTGCCGGGTTTCAGGTCCCGGTGCACCAGCCCGCACGCGTGGATTGCCGCCAGCCCTTCCACCAGGCCCTTCCCCAGGAACCGCACCCTGTCCGGGCCGAGCGGCCCCTGCCGGATCACCACATCCCGCAGCGACGGGCCGGGGATGAACGCCGTCACCATCCACGGCTCCGGTGAAGCAGGGTCGGCGTCCACCACCTGCGCGGTGTAGAATCCGCCGACCTTGCGCGCCGCCTCGACCTCCCGCGCGAACCGCACGCGGAACCCAGGGTTGTCGGCGTGCTCGGCGCGGATCAGTTTGACCGCGACCGGGCGTCCGCCGGGCGTCGAGCCCAGGAAAACCTGCCCCATGCCGCCCTCGCCCAGCCGGCCTTCCAGCCGATACGTGCCGACCCGCCTGGGATCGCCCGGCCGCAACGCTTCCATCTACTGGACCTTCCAGAGCCGAACGGTCTTGTCGCCGAACAAACCACCGCCGCCCGCCACGGTCGTGCCGTCCCCGGTGATCGCCACCGCCGTGATGGGGTGGTCAGTGCCGTTGAGAACGGCGGTGCTGCGGCGGGCAGCCACGTCCCAGATCCGGATGCTCCGGTCGTCGCTGGCGCTCACGAGGATTGTCCCGTCCGCGTTGAACGCTACAGCCGAGACGGACTCGACATGGCCGGAGAGGGTGGCGGTGACGCGGCGGGCCGCCACGTCCCACAGCGCGACCTTGGGGTACGGGCCGTTGGTAGCGAACGTCTTGCCGTCTGGGTTGAACGCCATCGCCCTGATGGTGGCGGCAGGACCGCGGAGCACGGCGACGCGGCGGAGGGTGGACACATCCCACAGCAACACCGCTCCCCGCCCAAAGCTTTTGGCGCCGAACCCGTCGGTCGCGGCGGCAACGATCTTCCCGTCCGGGCTGAACGCCACGCGGTTCACGCCGTGATGTCCGGCGCCGATACTGAGGCGGGCGACGAGGCGGCCGGTCGTGACGTCCCACAACTTGACGTGGGGATTGCCCCCTGCCAGGAGCCGCCCGTCGGGGCTGAACGCGACCGTGTTCACGCTGGTGTCCTCGTCCCCGGCGAACCTGCGGAGCCTGCGGCCGGAGGCGACGTCCCATACGTCGGCACTGGCGCGCATGTTCCCGGTGGCGACCTGCTGCCCGTCCGGGCTGAACGTCACCCCGCCGACCCCGCCCTCGACATTCAGCGCCCGGTTCTGGGCGCGGGCCTGGACGTCCCACACACGTACTGTGTCGTCATTCATCGAGCAGCTGACCAGGAACCGGCCGTCCGGGCTGAACGCCACCTCGTCGATGGGCGAGGTGTGGCCGGTCAGCGTGGCGAAGGGCGTCACCAGCGCGTTCGACGCGGCGGTTGGGGTGGGGCTGGGGGTGGCCCAGAGCGGTCGCCTAGAAGGCTTCGCGCCTGGTGACTACATGGTGCTGACACTGGAGAATGTCACCGTTGCTCCCACCGCCGGGGTGGCTGTG